>CBHWBD010000005.1:0-67113 GCA_966111775.1 uncultured Comamonadaceae bacterium
GCGGCGCCCAGTCGGCCAGCTCCAGCGGCTCGGGTGCCGCCCGCGCCGCGTGCCCGGCACTGCTGGCGGCCGGGGCCGGCTGCGAAGCCGCTCTCGCCACTGGCGGCGCGCTCGCTGCGCCGGTGGGGGAGGACGCGGCGCTGGCCGGCGTGGCCGCTGCGGCCGCACTGGTCTTGCCACTGCGCCCGGCCAGCAGCTGCTGTTGCAGCCCCCAGGTCAGCCCTGCGCCGGCCACGGCCGCAGCGAGCACCACCAGCCCCATGCCGATCGGGTCCGCCCGGCGACGGCGTTTGCGCGCCAGCGGCGTGGTCGGCGCGCCGAACACTTCGGCCCCTGCCTGGCGCACGATGGCCGGCGTGACCTGCGCCTGGCCGCTGGCATAGCCGCCCAGCAGCGCGCGGTCGCACAGCAGGTTGATGCGGCGCGGCACGCCGCGCGTGAGCTGGTGGATCAGGCGCAGCGCCTTGCCGTCGAAGGGCAGCGCGCCGGTGAGGCCGGCCACAGTCAGGCGGTGGCGGATGTACTGGGCCGTCTCGGCCTCGGACAGCGCGCCGAGGTGGAAGCGCGCGATCACGCGCTGGGCCAGCTGCTCCAGCTCCGGCCGCGCCAGCATGTCGCGTAGCTCGGGCTGGCCGATCAGCACCACCTGCAGCAGCTTGCGCTCGGTGGTCTCCAGGTTGGTCAGCAGGCGCAGCTGCTCCAGCACGTCGGCGGAGAGGTTCTGCGCCTCGTCGATGATGAGCACGTTGTTGCGCCCAGCCGCGTGCTGCGCCAGCAGGAAGGCGTTCAGCGGGTCGACGTAGCCCTTCACCGTCAGCGCGCCCGGGGGCACCTGCACGTGGAACTCGTCGCAGACGGCCTGCAGCAGCTCAGGGACGGTGAGCTTGGGGTTGAAGATGTAGGCGACGTTGCAGTTCGCCGGGATCTGCTCCAGGAAGCAGCGGCAGACGGTGGTCTTGCCGGCCCCGATCTCTCCGGTCAGCAGCACGAAGCCGCCGCCGCCGTCCAGCCCGTACAGCAGATGCGCCAGCGCCTCGCGGTGGCGCTCGCTCATGAACAGGTAGTGCGGGTCCGGCGCGATCGAGAACGGCGCTTGTTTCAAGCCGAAGAAGGGCGCGTACATGGGGCGGCAGGATAACGAGTCCACCGCCACGGCCGGCCGCGGCCCGGCCGGCGCCCCTCGGATCGGGGCTAGAGGCCCTTGGCCTGGATGGCCTTCCAGAGCCCCGACAGGGTGTCGATCGCGTGATCGCCGATCACCTGCCGCACGCCGCCCGTGGCGAGCTGCTGGCCGAGCCGGAAGTTGCGCTCCAGGCGCAGGAAGGCCGTCTCCTCGACGAAATCGCCGTTCCAGTCGACGAAGGACAGCACGCCCGCATGGGCATAGCTGTAGTCAGCGGCCAGGGCGACGACCTGCTCGAAGCCCGGCAGGCCGCGCAGCAGCGAGCGACCGGCGACGCTGGGCGGCAGATGCGGCACCACGTCGTCCTGGAACTCGTAGCGCACCACATCGGGCACCAGCCGGGCGTAGGAGGTGGCGAAGTCGTCGTTGCCCGGCATCGCGCCTTCGAAGGTGCGCACGACGATGCCGCTGCCCGAGATGGTGCTGGTCATGGCGAACCGCGCTGCGGCGAGGTGGGCCATCGCACCGCCCTTGCTGTGGCCGGTGACGTAGAGCTTCTTCACCGGCGACGCCTGCAGCTGGGCCAGCACCTCGGGGCCCAGGTCCGGCCAGAGACTGTCGAGGGCCCCGAGGAAACCGTGATGCACCAGGCCGGGAAGCTTGGCGCCGGCGTCGAGTTCGCATTCGAGGTCCTGCACCCAGTCGCGGATGGTCTGCAGCGGGTCGGGGTTGGTGTGCGGCGGCAGCGTGCCACGGAAGGCGACCACCACGCCGAAATCCGCCGTGCCCACCAGCACGCTGTTGATGCGGTCGATGCCGCGGGCAAAGGTCTTGCAGCCCTGCAGCTGCGCGATGGCCGCATAGGGGCTGGCCGCGGCGGGCAGGCCGTTCTCGTAGGCCATGTTGGATGCGGCAAGCAGACGAAGAATGACGGGCATGAGCGGGTCCTCCCAGCGCAGGCATTGAAGCACCGCCGGCGCGCGCCTTCATCGTCAGAGCTGATGAGGTCGGCGCCCGCTATAAAGCCCGCATGCACAGCCTTTCCCGGGACCCCAGACGATGAGCGACGTGTTCCACGACCGACAGGCCCGCGGCTGGTCCAGGACGGGCTGGCTGCAGGCCCACTACACCTTTTCCTTCGGTACCTTCAACGATCCGACGCGCATGGGCTTTCGCGCCCTGCGCGTCATCAACGAGGACATCGTGGCCGGCGGCTCCGGCTTCTCCGACCATGCCCACGACCACTTCGAGATCCTGAGCTTCATGCTGTCGGGCGAGCTCGAGCACCAGGATTCGGCCGGCCACCAGGGGCGGCTGCAGGCCGGAGACGTCCAGCTCATCAGCTCGGGCAGCGGCGTCAGGCATTCGGAGCGCAACCCGGCCACGGAGACGGCGACGCATCTGTTCCAGATCTGGCTGCATGGCAACGCCGACGCCCTGCCGCCGCGCTACCAGCTGCTGCCGGGCGCCCTGCTCGCCACCGACGGCCCGCGCCTGGTCGCCAGCCCCGTGGCGCAGCCCGGCGTGCTGCAGCTGCGCGCACCGGTCAGCATCTGGGCCGTAACCGGGCAACCCGGCGAGCGCTGCAGCCACAACATCCCCGACGGCCGCTATGGCTGGCTGCAGGTGCTGGAAGGCATCGTCCAGGTCGAGGTGGCGGGTGAGCCGCAGGCGCTGGAACTGCGCGGCGGCGACGGCCTGCAGCTGTCGACGGTCAGGCAGGTGGACGTGACGCCCAGCACCGAGGCGCGGTGGATCTGGTTCGATCTGGCTTAGGCGGTTTCAGGCTGGGAGCGGTTGTCTCTCTGCCAACCAGAGCAAGGTGCCAACCAGTCAAGCTCGCTTCGCTTTGCGATATGCATCCAACACGAAGGGCTCGGGAGCGCTGTATTTGTCGCATCCCCCCACCTTGCCCTCGAATGCAGTGATCAGCGCCTCTTCACCTACCGTGAACCTGACCACGTTGCAATATTCTGAGCTGGCTGGGACCTTCACCTCGGCACCTCTGGACGGCCCTTTGAATGACTCCATCACCAGCAAAGTACCCTCCCCGCTGGATGAGACAGCGATGACCCGTGCATGGACGACAAACGTGGCTTCTCGAAGGAATCGCTGAGCCGATTCGGCCCGCAGCCTGGGCGAGAAGCACATGCAAGCTTCGGCTGATTGCGCGCCCAGTGCGACGACAGCTGTCAACGCAAGTATCCGTAGCATGACCGGGCTCCTGAAAATCAGCGTACCGCTCTCAGTGGCTAACACCGAGAGCGATGTGACTATAGACCTTCGATCCGACCCTGGTTGACCGCTTCCGCTGCAGAGCTGCCCTCCGATTCGCAGCTAAACCCTTGCGGGCACGCACCACGGCCACGGCCACGGCCACGACCACTGAGCCTCAGGCACCCAGCCGCTTGCTGACTGCCGCCACCAGCGGCGCGATGGCCGAGGGCGGGAAGGGCGACACGCTGCTGACGTTGATCTCGCACAGCACATGGCTGTCGGGCGCCTCGCCGAACATGAAGTCGCAGTCCCACAGCAGGGGCAATTGCTCGCGCGCGAGGCCCACACGCTCGCGCAGCAGGTCCACCCAGCCGCCGTCCAGGCGCTCGCGCAAGGCCTGGAACCGGGGCAGGTCGGCGGGGTGGTAGACCCGTGTCGTCGTGGCGGGCGGCGGCCCGCCGGCCTCGCCCGGGTGCAGCGCATTGATGGCCTGGTGGCCGAAGCCCGCCACGCGGTCGCCCACGAGGTAGGCCCTCACCATGCCGTCCACCAGTCGCGGTTGCCAGGCCTGGTCGATCATGTGACCGCCGGCCTCGGGCTCGAAATAAGGCGCCAGGCGCTGCTGCAGATCTGCCATGGCCAGCAGCTCCTCTTCGGCGCCGCGCTGGGCATGCCGCACCTTCATGCGCGAGGAGTCCGGCATGGCCTCGACGCGCCAGACGCCGTTGCCGCTCTGGCCCCGGTACTGCTTCAGCACGCGCGCGCCGCGTTGCAGCCGCTGCGGCAGCCCGGCTGCCAGCTCGTCCAGGCTGTTCACACGCAGCGCATCGCTGCCGAAAGGCAGGTCGCGCACCTCCACCAGCACGTCCTTGGTGCCCAGCCGGAGGATGGCGTCCGGGTGCGCGCTGACGAGGACGCCGGCCGCGGCCGCCTCGCGCAGCAATGCGTCCAGCCGGTCACGCCGCCGCCCGCCCTCGATGGGGTTGCACCAGACGAGCACGGCCTGCACGTGCCGCAATTGGGCCGCCACCTCGTCCGCGAAGTCGTCGTTGTAGACGGCGGGCTCGGCCGCCACGCCCGCGGCCTGGAAGGCGTCGAAGAGCGCCATGAAGCGGCTCTGCGCCGGGTCGTTGCGGTCGCGCGCGGCGCGGTCACCCGGGTAGAGCAAGGCGATGCGGGGCTGGCCTGCCATGGTGCTCACCCGGCCGGCTTGGCGACGACCGCCCGGCCGGCCGCGGCCCAGCCATCGATGCCGCCGCTCAGGAAGCGCGCGTTGCGGCCCGCGGCCCGCAGCCGCAGGGCCGTGGACCGCCCCACCTCATGGCCATACACGCAGTAGACGACCACCGGCTTGTCGGCAGGCAGCCCGGCGGCCCAGCGGTCCACCTCGGCCGGATCGCACCAGCGCGCACCCGGGATCATGGACGCGGCCTGGGCGAAGGCGCCTTGGCGCCTGACGTCGAGCACCGTTGCGCCCGCCAGCGCGTCGGCATCCGTCGCCAGCGACTCGCTGGCGGCATGCACCGCCGCCTGGTAGCACTCGTAGACGTGGGCCCAGTTGATGTTGCCCATGAAGGCGTCGACATAGGCCGCGGCCGCCGCACCGTGGTCCAGGTGGTAGGCGTGCTCGTACATGTCCAAGGCGAGGATGGGCACGCCACCCGCGACCGCATGGGTGTGGTCGGCCGCCCACTGGTTCACCAGCGTGCCCTCGCGCGGCTGGAAGACCAGCAACATCCAGCCCGAGCCGCCACCCAGGGCCTTGGCGCAGGCCACGAACTCTTCGCGCCAGCGCTCGACGCTGCCGAAGTTGGCGTCCAGGGCCAGTTGCATGGCCGGCGCCATCGTGACGCCGTCGCCGCCCAGGCCGGCGAAGTAGAGCTCGTGCAGCAGCACCGAGTTGGTGGCAATCAGCTCCTCGCGCTTCAGGCCGTTGAGCTGGAAGCCTGGCGCCTGGCCAAAGGGCATGCTGGCGAGCTGCGCGCGAATGGCGTTGAGCCGCCTGGCGGCGCCGGCGTAGTTGTTCTGGTGGTGGCTGGCGATCAGCTTCTCGGACAGGCCGCGCAGGCCGGCGGGGTCGAAGGGCAAGGGAAGCGTCTGCAAGTCCATGGAGGCTCCTGGGGAGTCAGGGGTGGGCAAGCGGGTGCAGCACCAGCCCGGCGAGGGCTGCCACGGCCACGACGACGGGCTCGGGCAGTTTCTTGAAGCGCCACAGCACAGCGACCGTGACAAGGGACAACCCGGCCGTCGCCACGTCGCTGATGGAGCGCTGGCCGATGACGATGACGGCGCCGGTGATGGCCCCGATGGCGGCCGCCGTCACGCCGTCCACGAAGGCCACGATGCCGGGGCGCTTGCCATGCTTCTTGAAGTAGGGTGCCGGCAGGATGGTGAAGAGGTAGCAGGGGATGAAGGTGCCCGCCGCGGCGACGACCGCACCCCAGAAGCCGGACACGAGGAAGCCGATGAAGCCCGTCGTGATGACGACCGGTCCGGGTGTGATCATGGCGACGGCGACGGCATCGACGAACTGCCGGTCGCTCAGCCAGTGGTACTCCTGCACCACGCCGCCGTACAGGAAGGGCACGATGGCCAGGCCGCTGCCGAACACGAAGCTGCCCGCATAGGCGAAGTAGGCGCCGACCTGGCCGAGCTTGTGCCAGTCCAGGCTGTCCATCGCGAAGAAGGCCGCCAGCGGCGCCGCGACGCCGTTGACCTGGCCGCGCGAGAACCACTTCGGTGGCGCACGCAGCAGCCAGACCAGCACGCCGGCGCCCAGGAAGACCCAGATCACCTCGGACCTGGTGATGACCGTCACCGCGGCGCTGACCGCGAAGATGGCCCACAGCAGCTTGTCCTTGCCGATGTTCTTCGTCGTCAGCTTGAAGGCGCTCATCGCGATGATGCCGACCACCGCGGCTCCGACGCCGTAGAACACGGCCTGCATCCAGGCGATGCCGCCGAAGGCGGTGTAGGCCGCGCCGATGGCGACCACCATCAGGAAGGACGGCAGCACGAAGGCGACGCCGACCAGCGTGGCGCCGAGCACGCGGTAGTGCACGTAGCCGAGGTAGATCGCGAGCTGGGCCGCCAGCGGCCCCGGCATCAACTGGGCCAGGGCCATGCCTTCCTTGTAGTCGCCCTCGGAGATCCAGCCGCGCTTCTCGACCAGGTCACGGTACATATAGCCCACCAGGGCCACCGGGCCGCCGAAGCCCCAGCTGCCCAGGGCCAGCATGTAGCGCACCAGCTGCCAGAGGGTGTAGCGGGGCAGCGCGGGCGTGTCGGCGGGGGGGGCGTCGCTCATCGGGCGGCCTTGTTGTTGCCAGCGGCGTCGCGCTGGAAGTGGGCGTAGAGCGAATCCAGCACCGCGCTCATCTCGGCCAGCAGCGCGTCGTCGTCGGTCAGGCGCTCGCGGGCACCGGACATCACGGCCTCGAAGCCGCTCGCCTCGGGCACCGGCTCGCCGCCCACATCCAGCACGTGGACCATGGCGGCGAGGCGCATCAACGCCGCGTCTGCCTCCAGGCCGAAGCTGGCCATCAGCGTCTCGAAGCTCACGCGGTTGCCGACGTGGGTGAAGGCCGCGCCGTCGAAGTCGAAACCCAGCGCCCGCTTGGGGCAGTCCGAGGGCTTGACCAGCCACTGGAAGCGGGCCTCCTTGTCGATGAATCGACGGATCAGCCAGGCGCTCGCGACGCGGTCCACCCACAGCCGGCGGCGCGTGGCCCAGACGCGGCCCTGGTAGTCGGCCAGTTCCAGCCGCGGGACGCGGCCTTCGGTCTCCTGCGGCTCATCGGGTGACAGCAGGCTCTCGATGCGCTTGCTGAAGTCCACCCAGGCCGCCTGGGCCTCCACGGCGGCCTCGCCGGGGAAGAAGTCGATGGCCCGCAGCGCATCGAATTCGCGCTGCTGCTTGCGCTGCAGGCGGGTCAGCTCGGCGGGGCTCAATGCGGCGAGGCCGGCATGGACCTCCTTCCATGCTTTGCGCAGCTCGGCGTAATCCTCGTGGCGGTCGAAGAGCTGGCGCCAGGCCTGGGTCTCGCCCATGTTGCGGGGCTGCACGGCCATCAGCCAGGCGCTGCCGCCTTCGCGCTGGCACTCGTCGGCGAGTGACCGCAGCGCCTGCTCCCGCTCGTTGTCGGCGGGCAGCAGATAGGCGCCGTCGCGCATGGCCGCGCAGCCCAGCGCCTTGAGCCCGCGCCAGAGGCGCATGCGGGCGGTGGCGCCCGAGGTCGGCAGGGAGACGACCAGCAGCAGCCAGGGCTCGTTCGACTGATTCATGTAGCGAACAATACATCAATGTAGCGTTCAATACAAATTTGAAGCGACAGGCACGCGGGAATCCGGCCGGAACAAGTCCGGCGCGTGTTGGAACGATGGAGTCACGCGGTCCCCGGCGCCCGGGCACGCCCTTGCCAGCTGGCGGGCAATGAGGTCCGCGACGTGGGGTTGGCCGCTTCCCGCGGCACGCCCGTCAGACCCAGCCGGCTTCGACCACCAGGCGTGCGTCCAACCGGCCAGCCAGGTTGATGGCACGCAGGAAGAGCTTGAGCTGCTGCACCGCCTCGGACGGCACCTGCGGCTCGGCGCCGGACTTGGCCAGACCCAGCAGCCGGGTATAGAGCTGGGCCTGCTCCGGACTGATGGATTCAACGGCGGCCAGCATCTGCAACAGCTGGCTGGAGGTGATCCGCGTCTTGGCGCCGAACCAGCCGCCCCACTTCCTGACGGCGGCCTCCCTGCTTTCAAACATGCGCGAACTCGCACGCTGAGCCTCGACCGGCGCGCCATCGATGCCGAGGTCGGCGAGGTGTTGCAGCAACTGGACCAGGTTGGCGTCCTTGGCGTCATCGGGCAGACGCGCCAGCAGCCAGTCCTCGGCCTCCTTGCGGATGGGGGTGTCCACCTTGCCGATGCAGCCGAAGGAGCGTCCCGAGACGTTGGCCGGACAGCCCTTGCATTCGCCATCCAGTTCGCTGAGCGGCGCGATCATTTCCTGCAGCCGGCCGACCGTCACCTGGGTCTGAATGACAGTGCCATCGGGGCGCTTGACGGCGACTTCCACCGTGCACTTGGTGATCAGCGTCTCTTCGTCGGCGTGTGGGAACTTGTCGCGGAACTGGGCGATGGCGACCTCGGCGCTGCCGGCGTGCCTGACCATGGATCGCAACTTCACCTCCGGCGTGTGCCGGCGAGCCGAACAGGGCTTTTGCAGCGCGAAATCGATGGCCATCAACAACCCTCCGTGGCTCGTTGGCCTTGTTTTATGGAAGTTTCGATGAAGGTACCTGATTTCGCCCCCCGCATGCAGGTGGTTGCAAGCGGCGCGAAAGCCCTCGCTGCCGGCTTCGCAAATACCCTGAGCCGTTCAGACCCGCAGCAGCGGGTCGTCCAGGGCCTGGGCAGCGGCCTTGGCGCGCTGCTTCTCGGCTTTGTCAGCGGCGCAGGCCTGCACGAACTCGCGCGACGCGCCGCCCAGGCCCGCCAGCAGGCGCAGGCCCAGCTTGCCCACGCTCGGCGCGCGAGCTCCGTGTTCGGGGATGCGATGCCAGGCGGCCTCGGTCAACGACCGCCAGACGGCAGCCAGGGCCTCGTCGGCGATGCCGCGGTCAGCCCAGCTCCACAGCAGCAGGCCGAGCAGCAGGCTCTCGCTGTCTTCGCCCAGCACGGCGCCGACACCGCGGCGCATGCGCGTGGTGGCCCATTCGGTCTTGCCGCCGTGGCGCTCGAAGGCACGCAGGCGCTCCAACACCCAGTTCTGCCAGGCGGCGCGGTATTCGCCGGGCAGCGCCTGCACCTGGGCGCGCAAGGCCGTCAGCGCCCGCGGCTTGGCCTCGACGCCGGACTCGGTCCAGCCCTGCAACACGGGTTCGAGTGCCGCACGCAGCGGCGGCGCCACCTGCTCCCAGGCGGCCAGCGCCGGTCCGCCCCAGTCGTCGGCCTCGCAATGCACGGGCAACCGGCCGGTGACGGGGTCGCGGCGCAACCAGCGGTGCCAGACGCGCACGGCGGCCTTGTCGTCGGGGCCCAGCGATTGCTCGGGATAGGCGGCCAGGCGGGCCAGCGTGGCCGGCGTGTCGCGCACGGCGACCTGGGACTGGTAGGTGGTCTGCTGCTCCAGCAAGGAGGCGTAGTTGAACGCGTTGGGGTCCAGCGGCCGGCTGTAGCGGGCATCCAGGGCCTGTTCCAGGGCTTCGTGTCGAGCGGGCATCAGCGCGGCGAGGCCTTGCAGCCAGCTCTCCATGCCGCTGCGAAGCACGGCGCCCTGCGGTTGCTTGGCCAGCCACTGGGCCAGCCTGGCGAAGCCCCAGGGGTATTGGGCGGTCACCATGTCCTGCTGCAGACGGGTCTGCAAGGCCCGCAGGATCTCGAACAGCGCCGGCAGTTGCCGGGGCGACTCGAGTACCGGCAGCAGGGCCTGCAACAGCACGCTCACCGCCTGGTCGGGCTCGAATTCCCCGGGCTTGTGGCGGATCGGATCCCGCTCGGTCTGCGCTTCCCGGGTCGCCAAGCCCTGCAGCAGCGCCAGCAGCACCGCCTCCCGCCCCGCGGCGTCCAGCGCCGCCACACGCACGCCACCCGGGAGATCGGTCAGCGGCTGGGGATCGTCGCGCCAACGCGCCCGCCACTCGGCCAGCCAGGCGTCGGCCAGCAGCGCCGGATCGGGCCGTGCGTCCAGTTGGGACGTCAGCTCGGCGGCCCGGGCGGCATGGCGTGCATCCTCGGCAGCCTCCTCGGCCTCGCGGCGCAAGGTCCAGTTGTCCTTCTTCGGCGGCGCGCCAGGTGCCGGCAGTGCGGAGCAGTCCACGCCGGCCGGCTCCAGCCAGTCCCGCAAGCTCTTGATATAGCCCGGCTGCGCCGAAGCCCAACTCTCGCCGCGAGCCCTCAACAACCGCGCTGCGCCGGCGCTGTCGCCCAGGGTCATGGCCGCGGCAAGACGCGCGCCGGGCTCCGCCGTGGCGACCGAGCCATCGAAGTCCCGCACCGCCGCCACCGAGGCATGGCGGGCCAACCAGGGCAGGGCTTGCTGCTCCACCGCCGCAATCAGCGCGTTCGCCAGCGCGGGCAGGTCCTCGTCGGCGGCGATCTTGATCTCCGAGCCGGCCAGCCGGTGGCCTTCGGGCATGAAGTTCTGCAGGCGCTCGCGCAGCTGGCCATACTCCTCCCCGACCTTGTCCAGCAACTCCTGCAGCCATTCCTTGCCTGGGCGCGCGGCGTCCACGCGCTGGATGGCCGGGAACTGCAGCGCCACGTTCACATAGAACTCGCCCTTGGCGCCCGAATTCCACTCGCCGGACTGGAAGTTGATGATCTGCCAGTGCTGGTCCAGCCCCTCGCCGGCCTCGCGAAGCAGGTTGCGGGCCTTGCGCTTGAAGCCTTGCGGCGCCAGCGCCTGGCCCAGGCGCTTGGCCAGGTAGTCGATCTTCAGGCCGACCTTGTCATTCGGGCCGGGGCAGGCCAGTTCCTTTGCCATCGTCGTCCTCCGTGAGACGTCATCGTGCCACGGAGGTGCTGCGGCTAGCGCCCCGCCAGCAGCGTCGCCACCTCGGCGGCCGACCTCACGCCCAGCTTGGCAAAGACCCGCGCCCGGTGCACTTCCACCGTGCGCACCGACACGTTCAGCTCGTCGGCGATGACCTTGTTCAGCTTGCCGGCCGCCACCCGCGACATGACCTCGCGTTCACGCTCGGTCAGGCTGGCCAGGCGCGCGCTGCGCTCGGCGGCCTGGGCGCCCTCGGCCTGCATGGCGGCGTCGACGGCCAGGGCCTGCTCGAGGCGGTCGGCCAGGGCGTTGTCGCTGTAGGGCTTCTCGAGGAAGTCGAAGGCGCCCTTCTTCAAGGCCTCGACGACCATGGGGATGTCGCCATGGCCGGTCAGGAAGAGCACCGGGTTCTTGAGCCGCCGCGCCAGCAGCTCGTCGTGCAGCCGGGTGCCGCTCATGGGCTCCATGCGCACGTCGAGCAGGAAGACGCCCCTGGGCGAGCCCTCGCGGTCCAGCATCTCCAGCAGGGCCGGGCCGCCGTCGAAGGCGCGCACGTTGAGGCCGCGCGAGCGCAGCAGGAAGGCGAGCGCATCACGCACGCCGGGGTCGTCGTCGACCAGATGGACCGAACCGTCAGCCATGGACAACCTCCCTGCTCAGCGGCAGGCTGAAGGAGAACAGCGCACCGCCGCCGGCGGCCTCGCTGGCGTCGAGCACGCCCTGGTGGGCCTCGACGATGGAGCGGCAGATCGCCAGGCCCATGCCCATGCCTTCGGCCTTGGTGGAATAGAAGGGCGCGCACAGCTGCTCGACGCGGCGCCCCTGCAGGCCGGGACCGTTGTCCTGCACGTCGATGCGCACGAACTCGCCGACGACGCGGCTGCTGACGGCGATGCGCCGACCGCTCTCGCGCCCCTGCAGCGCGTCGGCGGCGTTGCGCACCAGGTTGATGACGACCTGCTCGATGAGGACGGCGTCGGCCAGCACGGCCGGCACGCCGGGTGCCAGCGAGACCTTGAGGGCGACGCCGCGATGCTGGCAGTCGCGCTGCAGCAGCTCCTGCGCGGCGCCGACGACTTCGTTGAGATCGCAGCGCTCGTGGCGGGGCTCGCGGCGGGTCAGGAACTCGCGGATGCGGGCGACGATGCGGCCTGCGTGCGTGGCCTGCTGGCCCAGGCGCTGCAACGCGCCGAGCACGAGCTCGTCCTGCACGCCGAGCTTGGCCAGGGAGTTGGTGATGCCGGCGCCATAGCTGGCGATGGCCGTCAGCGGCTGGTTGAGCTCGTGGGCCAGCGTGGAGGCGATCTCCCCCAGCATGGTCAGGCGGGCGTTGTGAGCCAGGGTCTCGACCTGGCGGCGCTCGCGGTCCTCGAGGCGCCGGCGCTCGGTGATGTCGATGATGCTGCCCATCCAGCCGATCTGGCGGCCGCCGGCGTCCACCAGCGGCGACTCGAACACCATCACGTCGACCATGCGGCCCGAAGCATGGCGCCAACGCGCCTCGTAGCCCTCGCGCGGCGCCTGGCCCGCGAGGTTGCGGCGATTGCGCTCGGCCATCTCCTCATGCGCATCCGGCGGCCAGTAGGGCATGGGCGGCAGCTGGCCGACCAGGGCTTCGGCCGGCAGGCCCACCATGTCGCAGAAGGTGCGATTGACGTAGAGCAGGCGGCCGTCGAAGTCGCGGGCGCGCAGCGCGACGAGGGCCGAATCCTCCATGGCGCGGCGCCAGGCGGCCTCGGTGCGGCCGGCCACCTCGGCACGCTGCACGTGGCGCATCTGGCGGCGCAGCAGCCAGCTGGCCACGGCGATCAGGGGCAGGAAGCCCGCCACCAGCACCCAGGCCAGCGGACGGATGGCGTTGACGGCCGGGTCGCGCAGCGTCAGCTCCAGGGCGGCGTCGGTCAGCGTGGCCTGGGTCAGCGGGCTGGCGCGCAGCGGGCCGGTCAGTGCGACGCGGTAGCTCGGCCTCTCGCCCTGGGCGGCGCGCAGCGGCGACTCGGTCGTGGACGCGATGACCTGGTCGGCGCTGTCGACGAGCTGCACATCGTATTTGCGCGCCAGCCACCAGGGCACGCCGCGCTTGAGCAGCAGGGCCGGCGCGTAACGCACCACCAGCACGCCATCCGGTGCGACGCGGGCCGTCAGGTGCAGGGACAGGCCGTCCTCGTAGCGATTCGCCTCGGATTCGGCCGGCACCTCGGCCAGCACGCGGTTGCGTGAATCCAGCCAGGTGACGGACTGCCAGAGCCGGCGCAAGCCGGCGTTGACTTCGGGGTGGGCGGCCAGCGCCGCTTCGCTCGGCGTCTGCCCGGCCAGGCCCGCCGCGAGCTGGCGCAGGTGGACCTGCTCGTCGTCGATGCGGTCGCGCAGCTGGGCCTCGGTACTGAGGGCATCGGAGATCAGCGTCTGGCGCTGCAGCTCCAGCTCCTCGGCCTCGTTGCCACGCACCCAGCCAAGCACCCCAAGCACGAAAACCAGGGATAACCCGAGCGGCGCCAGCCACAGGCTGCGTGAAAGGCGGTCGGGCAGGTTCATGCGACGAGTCTAAGTAGCGACGCCCGCCCGCGGAATGTGGAACTCCACAACTTCCCGGCGCCGGTGCGCGCCGGAAGAATGCCAGTCATTATTCAAAGGAGACAAGACATGGCCCATGCGGCTCGCCGCCTGCTGGTTTCGGCCGCCCTGGGGCTGTCCTGGCTGGCCATGACGGGCGCCCAGGCCCAGGCGCCCATCCTGATCAAGTTCAGCCATGTGGTGGCGCCCGACACGCCCAAGGGCCGCGCGACGCAGCGCTTCAAGGAGCTGGCCGAGGCCGGCACCAAGGGCCGCGTGAAGGTCGAGATCTACCCCAACAGCCAGCTCTACAAGGACAAGGAAGAGCTGGAGGCCTTGCAGCTGGGCTCGGTGCAGATGCTGGCGCCGTCGCTGTCCAAGTTCGGGCCGCTGGGGGCCAAGCAGTTCGAGATGTTCGACCTGCCCTATCTTTTCCGCACCGAGCAGCAGTTCGTCGACGTGACGGGCGGCAAGATCGGCCAGTCGCTGCTGGCCTCCCTGGACAACAAGGGCATCAAGGGCCTGGCGATCTGGAGCGGTGGCTTTCACGTGTTCTCGGCCAACAAGCCGCTGCTCAAGCCGGCCGACCTGAAGGGCCTGAAGATGCGCATCCCCAGCTCCAAGGTGCTGGATGCCAGCCTGCGCCTGATGGGCGCGCTGCCGCAGACCATGCCTTTCTCCGAGGTCTACCAGGCCCTGCAGACCGGCGTCGTGGACGGCACCGAGAACATCCTGTCCAGCTACACCTCGCAGAAGTACTACGAGGTGCAGAAGCACATCACGCTGACCAACCACACCCACACCGGCTACGCGGTCGTCGTCAATCGCAAGTTCTGGGAAGGCCTGCCCGCCGACATCCAGGCCGCCCTGACCGATGCGATGAAGCAGGCCACCGACTACGAGATGCATCTCGTCGTGCAGGAGAACCAGGACGCCCTGGCCGAACTGCGCAAGAACAGCCGCGTGCAGGTCCACGACCTCAGCGACGCCGAGCGCGAGCTGTGGCGCACCACGCTGCTGCCGGTGCACAAGGAAATGGAAGGCCGCATCGGGGCCGGCCTGCTGACCCAGGTTAACCAAGCCACCGGCGCGGGCAAGTAGCCCGCGGCCGACGCATCTCAATGACACCCAGGAGACATCAACCATGAAGCTCTTCAGCCGCCGCACCGCCCTGGTGTTCGCCGCCGCCCTCACCCTGCCCGCCCTCACGCTGACGGCCCAGGCCCAGGCTCCCATCGTCATCAAGTTCAGCCACGTCGTGGCGCCCGACACGCCCAAGGGCAAGGGCGCCCAGCGCTTCAAGGAACTGGCCGAGCAGAAGACCGGCGGCAAGGTCAAGGTCGAGCTGTATCCGAACAGCCAGCTCTACAAGGACAAGGAAGAAATGGAAGCCCTGCAGCTGGGCTCCGTGCAGATGCTGGCCCCGTCGCTGGCCAAGTTCGGCCCGCTGGGCGTCAAGGAATTCGAGGTCTTCGACCTGCCCTTCCTGTTCAAGGACACCGACTCCTTCCGCGCCGTCACCGAAGGGCAGCTCGGCGCCGACCTGTTCAAGAAGCTGGAGCCCAAGGGCATCCGCGGCCTGGCCTACTGGGACAACGGCTTCCACATCATGAGCGCCAACAAGCCGCTGCACAACGTGGCGGACTTCAAGGGCATGAAGATGCGCATCCAGTCCAGCAAGGTGCTGGACGCCCAGATGCGCGCCCTCGGCGCCATCCCGCAGGTGATGGCCTTCTCCGAGCTCTACCAGGCCCTGCAGACCGGCGTCGTGGACGGCACCGAAGGCGTGCCGAGCAACTTCTACACGCAGAAGATCTTCGAAGTGCAGAAGCACATGACCATGTCCAACCACGGCCACCTGGCCTATGCGGTCATCGTCAACAAGAAGTTCTGGGACGGCCTGCCCGCCGACATCCGCACTCAGCTGGAAGCGGCCATCAAGGAATCCACCACCTACGCCAACGCCATTGCCAGCACCGAGAACGGCCGCGCGCTGGAAGGCATCAAGGCCAGCGGCAAAGTGACCATCTACACGCCGACGCCGGCCGAGATCAACGAGTGGAAGAAGGCCCTGATGCCCGTCCACAAGGAAATGGAAGGCCGCGTCGGCAAGGCCACCATCGAAGCGGCCTACAAGGCGGCCGGCTTCGTCGCTCCGAAGTAAATCCACCCGCCGTCGGAGGCCATGCCGTGTGAAGCCTGCAGGTTCCGACCTCAGGCTGGCACGGCTTCGCCGCCGACAGGAGAACAACAATGTTGAACAAAGTGCTCGACCATCTAGAGGAGTGGCTCATCTCCACCCTGATGGCGGCGGCGACGCTGATCATCTTCTTCGCCGTCATCCACCGCTATCTGGCCGGTGTGCCCTACATCCAGGACTATGTGCTCAAGCTCGACGTGAGCTGGGCTCAGACCCTGTGCACCATCCTCTTCGTCTGGATGTGCAAGTTCGGCGCGGCCTATGGGGTGCGCACCGGCATCCACGTGGGCGTGGACGTCGTCATCAACCGCATGGCGCCCAAGAACCGCGGCCGCTTCGTCATCTTCGGCCTGATGGCCGGCGCCTTCTTCACCGCCGTGATCGCCATGCTCGGCGCCGTCTTCGTCTGGAAGAACGGCGCCCACTACGCCTTCCTCGACCTGATCGGCCAGGTCAGCGACGACGTGCCCGAGGGGCCGACGGACCCCGACCTGGAATGGCACACCTGGATCATCTACCTCGCCATCCCGCTGGGCTCGGCGCTGATGAGCTATCGCTTCATCCAGGTCTGCGTCGCCTTCTGGAAGACCGGCGAGCTGCCCAAGCATGACGAATCCCACGTCGAGGGCGTGGACGAACAGACTCCGCTCGAAGTGGAGGCCCGCAAATGAACGCACTCATCATCTTCAGCCTGCTGCTGGCGCTGATGCTGACCGGCATGCCGATCAGCATCTCGCTGGGCCTGACGGTGCTGACCTTCATCTTCACGATGACCGACGTGCCGGCCATGGAAGTGGCCCACAAGCTGTTCACCGGCATCGAGAAGTGGGAGATCATGGCCGTCCCCTTCTTCATCCTGGCCGGCAACTTCCTGACCCACGGCGGCGTGGCGCGCCGGATGATCAACTTCGCGACGTCGATGGTGGGGCATTTCCACGGCGGCCTGGCGCTGGCATCCATCCTGGCCTGCTCGATGTTCGCCCTGGTCTGCGGCTCGTCGGTCGCCACCGTCGTCGCCATCGGCTCCATCGTGCTGCCCGCCATGGTGGCCCACGGCTACCCGATGCGCTTCGGCGCCGGCGTCATCATCACCGCCGGCTCCCTCGGCATCCTGATGCTGCCATCGATCCCCAAGGTCATCTACGCCATCTCGACCAACACCTCCATCGGTGCGCTGTTCGTCGCCGGCCTGCTGCCCGGCATCGTGCTGGCGCTGATGCTGGCAGCAGTGACGTGGTGGATCGCCCGCAAGAACAACTACCCGCGCCTGGCCCGGGCCGGCTGGGGCGCGCGCTTCACCGCCTTCCGCAAGAGCTTCTGGGGCCTGCTGCTCGTCGTCATCATCGTCGGCGGCATCTGGTCGGGCGCCTTCACGGCGACCGAAGCCGCGGCGATGGCAGCGGTCTACTCCTTCTTTGTGGCCATCTTCGTCTACAAGGACCTGAAGCTGAAGGACGTGCCCAAGGTGCTGAGGGACTCGGCCAACATGTCGGCGATGCTGCTCTACATCATCACGAACGCGGTGCTGTTCTCCTTCGTGCTGACCAACGAGAACCTGCCCCACCAGCTGGCCGACTGGCTGCTGTCGATGAACCTGGGCCAGAACGGCTTCCTGTTCGTCGTCAACCTCGTGCTGCTGGGCGCCGGCAACTTCATGGACCCCTCGTCCATCATCCTGATCATGGCGCCCATCTTCTTCCCGGCCGCCATGCAGCTGGGCGTCAACCCGGTGCACTTCGGCATCCTGATCGACGTCAACATGGAAGTGGGCCTGTGCCACCCGCCGGTGGGCTTGAACCTGTACGTGGCCTCCGGCATCAGCAAGCTCGGCATCACGGAGCTGACCAAGGCCGTCATGCCCTGGCTGCTGACGATGATCGTCTTCCTCGTCATCGTGACCTACTGGCCGTGGCTGACGCTGGTGGTACCGAAGGCCATGGGAATGCTCTAAAGCAGAGCGACCGCGATGAACCCACTCCTCTTCGGCCTGGCCTTCGCGGTCGTCGCCCTGCTGGTCTACATGGGCCGCTACAGCGGCCGCGTGCGGGCCGAGGAGAGCCGGCTCATTGCCGTGCCGCCTGAAGATGTCTACCGGCGCGTGGCCGACCTCGCGCAATGGCAGGCCTGGAACCCCTGGCTGGAGCATGCGCGCGGCGCCCGCGCCGAGGCCGATGGCATCGCGCTCGCCTGGGACGTGCCCCAGGTCGGGCGCGGCAGCGTGCGCCAGACCGGCCAGACGCCCTCCCGCGCCCTGCGCCAGCGCCTGGACTTCGCCCTGCCCTTTGCCTACCGCGGCCGCTCGGACTGGCGCTTCGAGCCCGCGCCGGGCGGCACGAAAGTGACCTGGCGCTTCAAGGGCCGCGTCGCCTTCACGCTGCGCGCCTTCGCCGCCACCGTGCAGGGCGCCACGGCCCTGGACCTGCGCTTCGGCCTGGACCGCCTGGCCCAGCTGCTGGAAGGCGGGGCGCCGGCCTACACGCTGGACTACACCGGCGTGCACGAGCAACCCGCCCGCCGCCTTGCCCAGGCGTCGCACAAGGGCTCGCTGGACAAGCTGGCGGCCGAGCTGCCGCCGCGCATCGCCGAGCGGCGCGCCCAGCTGGGTGCCACCGGCCCGGCCATCGTCCACTACCTGAAGACCCACCTCAAGCTGCGCACCGTCGACTGCCGCATCGGCTTCGAACTGCCCGCCGGCGCCACCGTGCCGGACGGCTTCACGCTGAACGAGCAACCGGCCCACAGCGCCTATGTGCTGCGCTTCGACGGCCCGCCCGAGGCGCTGGAGCTGGCCTGGTACCAGGCCATGCAGCGCCTGCGCGTCGAGCAGCGCCAGCCGCATCCGCAGCTGCCGCCCAGCGCCGTCTACCTCGGCGAATCGGCACCCGGCCGGCGCGGCATCGTCGAACTGCATCTGCCCCTGAAGGCATGACGGCACGCTAATTGCACTGCCCTGGGGCATGAACACGCCCCCGTTTGCCCTCCCGGGCCTGCGCGTGCTGCTGGCGGACGCCGGCCAGCGCCGCAGCCCCGTCATCCGCCTGGAGCTGATCCGGCTGCGCTGCCAGCTGGTCGACGTCATCGACCTCGTCGCCCAGCCCGACGCGCTGCCGGCGGCCCTGGAGCGCCTGGCACCCGAGCTGTTGCTGATCGACTGCGAGCAGCCCGCGCCCGAGCTGCTGGCCCAGCTCGGCGAGTCCCTGCAGCGCCAGCCCCGCCCCGTGCTGCTCGTCGCCGAGCAGATGACGGCCGAACAGATGCGCGCCGCCCTGAATGCCGGCATCAGCACCCTGCAGCTGGCCGGCCTGCCGCCCCAGCGCCTGGGCGCCCTGCTGCAACTGGCCCTGGCCCGCTTCGAGCACGACCAGAGCCTGCAGCGCGACCTGCGCCAGACCCAGACCCAGCTGGCCGAACGCAAGCTGGTCGAGCGCGCACGCGGCATCCTGATGCGCGAGCAGGGGCTGGACGAGCAGGCCGCCTTCCAGCGCCTGCGCCAGATCGCCATGGACGGCGGCCAGACCCTGGCGGCCGTGGCCACGCGCCTGATTGATGCAGACCAGCTCTTGCGCACACGCTGACTGGGAGCCCCTCGTCCAAGGAATACCTTGGCCGGTCCCCCGAGGGGACGGCGATGCTTGCCGGATTGACCGGCAAGCACATCGCCCAAGGCGGGCCGGCTAGGGAGCGGCCCGGCGCTCGGCCCGCGGAGCCGAATTGGGGCGCCCCGCACCAAAGCAAGCGCACCGCGCACGCACCGACCCGGCGCAAACCGCCCGCCGCGGCGCCAGCCATGCGCCAAGCGCGTGCAAACCGGGCAAGACGGCGGCTCGAAGAAGCTGGCACGCAACCTGCGTTAACCCCATCGAGGCCTGCAATGGCGCAGGCCTCTCGGGCCGGCCGGCTGATGAATCGGCCGGCACTTTGGGACAACGGCGTCCGACCTCTCCTATTGCGTCTTCGCTGCTGAAGTGGCGCAGGCGGAGCGTGGCTGCGACGCCGTTGCGCCCTGCATGACTCAGGAGCCCGTGATGACCGTCCGCAATAACTCGACCACCACGCCCAACCCGCAGCGCCGCCAGTTGCTCGCCGCTGCAGCCGCCCTTCCCGCTCTCGGCCTTGCCGGTGGCGCCTGGGCCCAAGGGTCGGACAAGCCCGAGAAGGAGGAGGTGCGCATCGGCTTCATCCCGCTGACCGACTGCGCCTCCGTCGTCATGGCCTCGGTGCTGGGCTTCGACAAGAAGTACGGCATCAAGATCATCCCCAGCAAGGAAGCCTCCTGGGCCGGCGTGCGCGACAAGCTCGTCAACGGCGAGCTCGACATGGCCCATGTGCTCTACGGCCTGATCTACGGCGTGCACCTCGGCGTGGCCGGCCCCAAGAAGGACATGGCCGTGCTGATGACGCTGAACCGCAATGGCCAGGCCATCACCCTGTCCAAGAAGCTGGCCGACGCCGGCGCGGTGGACGGTGCATCGCTGGCCAAGGTCATGGCCAAGGACAAGCGCGACTACACCTTCGCGCAGACCTTTCCGACCGGCACCCACGCGATGTGGCTGAACTACTGGCTGGCCGCGCACGGCATCAATCCCCAGAAGGACAGCAAGGTCATCACCGTGCCGCCGCCGCAGATGGTGGCGAACATGCGCGTCGGCAATATGGACGGCTACTGCGTCGGCGAACCCTGGGGCCACCGCGCCATCATCGACGGCATCGGCATCACGGCCACGACGACCCAGGACATCTGGCCCGACCATCCCGAGAAGGTGCTCGGCACGACCGGCGACTTCGTCAAGAAATACCCCAACACCGCGCGCGCCGTCATCATGGCCGTGCTGGAGGCCAGCCGCTGGATCGATGCCGGCCTGTCCAACAAGAACAAGATGGCCGAGACGATCGCCGACAAGGCCTACGTCAACACCAGCGTCGACGCCATCAACCAGCGCATCCTGGGCCGCTACCAGAACGGCCTGGGCAAGACCTGGGACGACCCGCGCCACATGAAGTTCTTCGACGACGGCGCGGTCAACTTCCCCTATCTGTCCGACGGCATGTGGTTCCTGACCCAGCACAAGCGCTGGGGTCTGCTGAAGGACCACCCCGACTACCTGGGTACCGCCAAGGCCATCAACCAGACGGCCCTGTACTCGCAGGCCGCCAGCGCGCTGAAGATCAGCGTGCCCAAGGATCCCATGCGCAGCTCCAAGCTGCTCGATGGTGTGGTGTGGGACGGCAAGGACCCCGCCAAGTACGCCGACGGCTTCAAGGTAAAGGCTTAAACCATGGTCTCCGCAGTCTTCCATTCCCCGCGCGAGGCCATCGCCGCCTCTGCCGCCACCGCACCCGTCGCCCGCCCCGCAGCGGCCAACGAGGCCAGCATGCCGGCCGAGGCCCCCAAGGCCAAACCGGGGCGCGCCCCCTTCGACTGGCGCGGCCTGGCGCTGAAGGTGTTGCCACCGATGCTCAGCATCGCCCTGCTCATCGGCCTGTGGGGGCTGGCCACCATGAAGGGCGGCAGCTTCCCCACCCCGGCGGCCACCTTCGATGCCGCCGTGCAGCTGTTCGCCGATCCCTTCTACCGCAAGGGTCCGAACGACCAGGGCATTGGCTGGAACATCCTGAACTCGCTGTCGCGCGTCGGCATGGGCTTCGGCCTCGCGGCCCTGGTCGGCATCCCACTGGGCTTCATCATCGGCCGCTTCGAGTTCGCCAACCGCATGGTGTCGCCGCTGATCGCGCTGCTCAAGCCGGTGTCGCCGCTGGCCTGGCTGCCCATCGGCCTGCTGGCCTTCAAGAGCGCCAACCCGGCCGCCATCTGGACCATCTTCATCTGCTCGATCTGGCCCATGGTGGTGAACACCGCCGTCGGCGTGCAGCGCGTGCCGACCGACTACCTCAACGTCGCCCGCGTGCTCAAGCTCAGCGAGTGGAAGGTCATCACCCGCATCCTGCTGCCCGCGGTGTTGCCCTATGTGCTGACCGGCGTGCGCCTGTCCGTCGGCACGGCCTGGCTGGTCATCGTTGCGGCCGAGATGCTGACCGGCGGCGTCGGCATCGGCTTCTGGGTCTGGGACGAGTGGAACAACCTCAACGTCGCCCACATCCTGATCGCCATCTTCGTCATCGGCACCGTCGGGCTGCTGCTCGAATGGGCGCTGATCTCCCTCGCCAAGCACTTCACCTTTGAAGGAGATTGATGCCATGAAGCCTTTCATCCAGGTTCAAGACGCCGAGATGGTCTTCGCGACGCGCAAGGGGCGCTTCCATGCGCTGCAGAACGTCAACCTCGACGTGCAGCGCGGCGAATTCATCACGCTGATCGGCCATTCGGGTTGCGGCAAGTCCACGCTGCTCAACCTCATCGCCGGCCTGCTGCAGCCGACCGCGGGCGCGCTGATCTGCGACGGCCGCGAAATCGCCGCCCCCGGCCCCGAGCGCGCCGTGGTGTTCCAGAACCATTCGCTGCTGCCCTGGCTCTCCTGCCTGGACAACGTGCTGCTGGCCGTCGAGTCCGTCTTCGGCGGCAAGGAGAGCAGTGCCCAGCTCAAGGTGCGCGCCCGCGCCGCGCTGGAGCTGGTGGGCATGAGCCATGCGCTGCACAAGCGGCCGCACGAGATCTCTGGCGGCATGAAGCAGCGCGTCGGCATTGCCCGCGCCCTGGCCATGGAGCCCAAGGTGCTGCTGATGGACGAACCCTTCGGCGCCCTGGACGCGCTGACGCGTGCCAAGCTGCAGGACGAACTGCTGAAGATCGTCGCCCGCACGCAGAGCACCGTCGTCATGGTCACCCACGACGTCGACGAAGCCGTGCTGCTGAGCGACCGCATCGTCATGATGACCAATGGCCCCGCGGCCACCATCGGCGAGATCCTCGAGGTCGGCATCCCGCGCCCGCGCGCGCGTGTCGAGCTGGCCGAGGACGCCCGCTATGTGGCAGCGCGCAAGGAGGTCATCGACTTCCTTTACACGCGGCACGCTCATGTGGAGCAGGCGGCGTGAGCTGAACGTTCCTAACGCGGCCGCAGCGAATCGCTGAGGTTGCTGTCGGAGAAGTAGTGCTGAAAGGCGCGCCAAGCAGCACCGGATCGGCCGACGCGCTCCAACATCTCGATCGCCTGCCTGCGGTCGGCGTCGCTCAGTGACGACGTGCGGCTCACATTGGCGCCGCTCTCGCCCCAGGGCAGTTCATCCACCGGCTCGGCCTGCAGGCGGTCGACCCAGGCGCTGAGCTTGCCGTTCGCCCGCAACGCGCCCGTGACCGCCGTGGGCGTGATCACGGCCACGTCGGCGATGCCGGCGTCCAGCGCTCGAGCCAATGACAGGGGATCGGCAGACTCCACCAGCCGCCCCTCCGCCGCGGACCAGGGAGGGGTAGCGCCCGTCGTAGTCGTAGCCACGCACCACGGCCACGCGCAGCTCGCGATGCTCCAGCAGGCCTGCCACGCTGTGCGCCGGCAGCTGGCGCGAGCGCAGGTACAGCAGCACGGCGCGGCTGCGGATCATGGGCACGAACTCGCCGTGCGCGTCGCGGCGCGCCGAGCGCCGGGCGGGCACCAGCAGGTCCGCCTGGCCGGTCTCGAACAGCATCTCCTGGCGCGAGCGCTGCATCACCTGGAACTCCATCGCGCAGCCCGTCTTCGCCATCTCGGCGCGCAGCAGATCGGGATAGATGCCACCGACCTCGCCGTCGTTGACGGTCACGGCCAGGCCGATGGGCGCCACGGGCACGCGCAGGGCACGCAGGCAATCGGCCTGGGCCAGCAAGGGCATGCAACTCAGCAGCAGCGACGCGAGGGCGTGGGCTCGGAGATTCACCATCTTTGCGTTATGACAGCAGCCACAACCCGACGGCGCAAGTCGAAGACAGGCCGAGAACAGCCGCCATCGCCCGCATTTGCACGACAACAGCAGAACGGGGCAAGGGCATAGGAACTGTGAGCAGGGCCCATGCACGCACAGGCCCACCTCGGCGCTGAAGTACCTGATGCGGTGGCCGGAAGATTTGTCGCGCGTAATCCGGAAAGAGTGATTCGACTTCGGATTGACACGAAACACTCAGCAGCCAAAGCGTGATGGCGGCAAACATCGCCACAAGGGCGCTGATGATCGCTAACAGTGTCATATCTCAGACCGGACCGCTGGTGCCGTACGCGCAGAGTAGCCGAACGCCGCGCTCCCTCTGCAGAGCGGTCTACCTCAATTTAGATCTGCATCGCCCGTCCCGAACTCGCATGGTCCCTCGAACGCTCTTACCGACGTCCCCATCCACTTGCGGCACTACAACCAATTCAGCCTCAATTCCAACGTCCTCAAGAACGGCTTTGACGGTGAAGATGCCGTCGAACGACTGAGGATCTAGCGCGGAAGCCCCGTGAATCGCTTGTGCCTCAAATTTGGCAGTTGGGCCTGCACCATTTTCGATAGAGACTTGCCAGTCGGCTGGCAGCGCGGCCGCGCTAACGAACACTCCATTTCTTAGGGTGATTTCGATATGACCTACTCGCTGGCCCGGAGTATTTCGGAACGAATCTGACAGGTAGAGACACTGTTCTGCGCGACTGCTCAGCGACAAGGTCGCCAATGTCACCGCAACGAAAGTCTTCATTTTCATCGGCATGCTCGGTGGGTTGCGAGAACTAGCTGCCTAGTCAGGCCTTTGAGTAAGGGCTCAGAACCAGTTGGCACCCGACGGACAGGGGTGCCCTGTTCCGTAGCGCTCTGTTCGACCGTCCTCGTGCTTCCACACGACGCAACATTGGCTCGCTGCCGCGACAAGCGTCCGGAACGTGGCGACGTCGTTCGTGAAGCGGCTGGCTGAAGTGACCAGCCTGAAAACAGCCCGGGCGCGGGCGTAGGTCATGTACTTCGCTTCTGCCGTGAGGATGATGCTTTCGTCTTCGGTCGTCTTGCAGATGGCGGTACGGCGCGTGAGAAAGCGCCAGTGTGCGAAAGCCTCGCACCGCGGCCTCGCAACGGGGCTTCCGTCATCCTCGGACAGGTCCAGCTCATAGTAGATCTCGACGCGGGCGACATCGCGTTCGAAGCCGCGCGACGACGACGTATACCCGTTGCCTCCACACTTGCCCGGCGATTCCAGGAAGATGACCGTGCCATGATCCGAGCCCGCCCAGCTCTCCGGCAGCGGGCAGTAGAAGGCATGCGGCGGGACACGGAAGGTGAGCGCGTAGTTTCTCGTGGCGAAGACCTGGGGAGCCGCGCGGCTTGCCTGAATTTCCTCAAGCTGCGGCACCTCGGCCTGGCTCGATCCGGAGCAGCGGCCGGCCAGGCCGATGCTCAAGGTCATCAGCAGCACGAGTGACTTCAACAACCCATGGCGAGGGCTCACGTTTGTCCTGAGTTCCAGCTTGTGCTCAGACAGGGTCCGTCGAGCCCGTGCATGGTCCCATGACGCGCCATGAGAAGGAACGGAAGGTTTCTTCCACGCCCCCCGCTCGTGTGCCAGGCTGCCGCGCCCCCCTCAAGACTTCCCCTTCACCCCCAACGCATTGATGCTGTTCCCCGCATCCCCATCCACGCCCTCGGTGCCTTCGACCTGGATCTGGATGGCCATCTCGTCGCCGACGAGATCGAGATAGGCGTCCAGGCCGAAGTCCGAGCGCTTGAGGGTGGTGCGGGCCGAGAAGCCCACCGAGGGCTTCTCGCTGACCTCGTTCAGGCCCAGCTTGTTGAAGCGCAGCTCCAGCACGACGGGTCGCGTCACGCCGGCCAGGGTCAGCTCGCCGAAGAGCTTGCCCTGCATGCCGTCGGTCTTCTCCAGCCTGGTGCTGCGAAAGCCGATCTGGCTGGAACCCATGAACAACTTGCCCCAGGAATCGTCGCCGCGCACCTGGTTGTTCCACTGCGCGTCACCGAGGTCGATGGAGGCGATCGGCATGCTGACCTGGATGGACGAACGCGACCAGTCCTCGGCGTCGAAGACGAAGCGGCCCGGCGTCAGCCTGACCGTACCGAACAGATCGATGAAGCCCTGGTGGCGCAGGCTGAAGTTGACGCGCGAGAGCTTGCTGACGATGTTGTAGGTCGTCGGCGCGGCGTGGGCGGTCGCGGCGGAACAGGCCAGGACGGCGGCCAGCAGGGCGTGTTGAAGGCGGGACATGGGAGCTTCCTTGCTCGGTTGAAAAGGTGGCCCGTTGTAGTCAGCCAACCCCTGAACGGCCTGATCCCTCTCTGAAATCTTCTGAACGGGCCTGATTTCGTGCCGACAATGCGCCGGCCATGGACAGCCGCATCGCCACCGCCGCCCCGTTTCGCCTGCTCGACTGGCGTGTCGACCCGGCGCGCGGCCTGTTGACGCCCCTGGCCGGCGGCGAACCGCTGCGCCCGGACGCGCGCGCCCTGCAATTGCTGCTGCACCTCGCCGCACGGCCGGGCGTCGTCGTCAGCATCGACGAGTTGCTGGACGAGGTCTGGACCGGAGTCGTGGTCAGCCCCGATTCCGTCTACCAGGCCATCGCCGGCCTGCGCCGCGCCCTGGGCGACGACACCAAGGAGCCGCGCTATATCGCCACCGTGACCCGCCAGGGCTATCGCCTGGTGGCGACGCCGGTGCCGGATCTGGAACTGCCACCCGCCCCCGCCGCCATGGCTGAGCCCCCTGCCCCGCCACGCCGGTCGCGCCGCGGCCTCGTGCTTGCCGCCCTGGGTGGGGTGATCGCGATCGCCGCCGGCCTGGCCGTGCTCAAGCCCTGGCAAGCCGCCGAGGCCGACGCCCGCTCGGTCGCCGTCATGCCCTTCCTGGACCTGACCGATGCCATGGACCAGGAGCCCTTCGCCGATGGCATGACCGAGCAGCTCATCGACACGCTGAGCCACCGCGCGGGCTGGAAGATTCCCGCCTTCTCGCGGGTGCTCTCCTACAAAGGCCAGGACGTGACCCTGACCCAACTCGGCCGCGAACTGCGCGTGCGGCATCTGCTGGAAGGCAGCGTGCGCCGCTCCGACAACACGCTGCGCGTCACGGCCCGCCTGGTGCGCGTGGCCGACGGCTACGTGGTCTGGTCGTCCACCTACGACCGGCCGGCCAGCGACCGCCTGGGCGTGCAGGCCGAGGTCGCCGGCGAGGTCGGCAAGGCCCTGGATCAGGCGCTGACCGACACCATTTCGAAATAGCGCTCGAAGGACGCGTCCACCGCGGCGCGACCGCCGCCAATGATGTTCAGCCCCCAGGTGAAGCCGTAGACATCGTCGAAGGCCACGCCGCGCAGCCGCGCCTGCGTCTCGCGCACCAGGGCCGGCCGGGCCGGCACATGGTTGGGCACGCTGTACATGAAGCTGACGTGGCGGCGGTCCTGGGCCACGTGCAGGGCGTCGCCGGCCAGCAGCACCGGCCTGCGGCTCGCACCGCCATCCCAGTGCAGCACCGTGCTGCCGGGGAAATGGCCGGGGCAGCGCAGCAGCGTCGCGCCGCGCCCCAGGTCCAGGGTGTCGCCGCGCCAGAACTCCACCCAGCGCGAGCAGCGCGCCACCCATTCGCGGTCGTTCTCGTGCACGAAGATGGGCACGCCGCCCAGGGCTTCGCTCCAGCGCACCATGGACGAATAGAAGTGCGGATGCGAGATGGCGATGCGCTCGACGCCGCCGCGCCGCTTCAGTTCGGCCACGGCCTCGTCGATGACCAGGGCCGTGCTCTCCCACAGCAGGCCGGCCTCGGGCAGATGCAGGGCCCGCTGCGGGATGGCAAAGCCCGGCGCGATGCCGATGCCGAACAGCGCATGGTCCATCTCCAGCCGGTTGCGGTGCGTCGTGGCCAGGTCCTCGTGCGTCGTCCAGGCCTGGCCCTGCCAGCCCACGTACTGGCGCTCGTCGCTGCAGATGCGGCACAACGCCGGCGGCAGGGGGCTGTCTTCGTGCTCGGTACCGCAGGTGCGGCACATGTAATAGGCCATGGGGTGCTCCGTGATGTCCAAGGCCTCCAGCCTAGGCAGGTCGATGGCTCCATCACAGGGCCAAGTTCAGCGATTCAAAGGGTGCCAAGCACCTTGGCCAGGCGCTTGATGGCCTCGGGGATGCGCGCCGCGGTGATGCTGCCGTAGCCCAGCACCAGTCCCTGCACACCGCCCTCACCCATCCAATAGCGGCTGAGTGGCTCGATCCCCACGCCGGCGGCCCAGGCACGCCGCGTCAGCTCGTCCGCGTCGACGTCTTGCAGCGCCACGGCCAAGTGCAGTCCGGCAATGGCCGGATAGATGGCCGCACGCTCGCCGAGATGGCGCTTCAGCATCTGCTCCAACACGCGCCGCCGCTCGGCGTATTCGGCCCGCATGCGGCGCACATGGCGCAGCAGATGGCCCTCGGCGATGAAGTCGGCCACGGCCGCCTGCATCAGCGCCGGTGCACCGAAGCCGGCCACATGCTTGGCAGCCAACAAGGCCTCGCGCGCCCAGGCTGGCGTCACGACATAGCCCAGGCGCAGGGCCGGCAGCATGCTCTTGGACAGGGTGCCGACGTAGAAGACACGGCCATCGCGGTCCAGCGTCTTGAGCGCGTCCAGAGGCCGCGACGTGAAGCGGAACTCGCCGTCGTAGTCGTCCTCGATGACGACGGCCTGGCGGGCCGCGGCCCAGTTCAGCAGCTCGCGCCGGCGCGCCAGCGACATGGCCATGCCCAGCGGCGACTGGTGGGACGGCGTCACGCAGACGATGCGCGTCTGTGCCGGCAGCGCATCGACCACCAGCCCTTCGTCGTCCACCGGCACCGCGGCCAGCTTGGCACCCGCCCCCAGCAGTGCCGCACGCAGCGGCGGGTAACCTGGGTTCTCGACGGCGGCCAGCGTGCGGTCCGGCGTGACGAGCACGCGCGCGATCAGGTCGAAGGCCTGCTGGGCGCCGGCCGTGATGACGACATCGTCGGCCGTGCAGGCCACCGCGCGCGACGATGACACATGGCCGGCGATGGCCTCGCGCAGCGCCTTCAGCCCTTGGGCCTCGGGGTAACGCGCCGGCTCGCGCGCGGCGACCTGCAAGGCGCGGGTCTGCAAGCGGCGCAGCACCTCGAAGGGAAAGCTCGCCACCTCGGGCATGCCGGTCTTGAAGTGATACGCCGGCGCCGGGCCGCTGGTCAGCGGTGCCGGCCAGCCGCCGCCTTCGCCGCGCAGCCAGCGGCTGTCCGCCCAGGGTGCCACGCTGGCGCGGTCCGACACCGCGACGGCGGCCTGGGGCAGCTCGGCGACGAAGCTGCCGCCCGCACCGCGCGACTCCAGCCAGCCTTCGGACGCGAGCAACTCGTAGGCGGCCACGGCCGTGTTGCGCGACACGCCCAGCTGCGCGGCCAGGTCACGCGACGACGGCAGCCTCAGGCCCGGCGCGAGTCGCCCCGTGGCGATGGCCTCGCGCAGGGCCGCATGCAGGCTGGCCAGGCGCGAACCGCGGTCGGCGAGCTGAAGGTCGAGCTCCAGGCTTGGATCCATGTTTTCTCCATGACTTGGCTCTTTTGCGGAGCCATGCAAGCCGGCACTCTAGCGCCTGCAAACAGGAGAACCCCATGACCATGACGACACCCTTCGACGGCCTTCAACCTCATGTCCGCGCTCACGTCGGCTCGGCACTGCAGCGCGCCGGCCTGGACGCCTGGATTCCCGAAGGCCCCGGCAAATGGTCGCTGCCGCTGAAGTTCCTCCCCGAGGGCGGCTGGGTGGAGTTGATGCGTCTCGAGCCGGGCACGAAGTTGACCCTGCACCGCCACCACGGCGAGGTGCACGGCCTCAATCTGCAGGGCCAGCGCCGCCTGGACGACGGTCGCATCATCGACGCCGGCGCCTATGTCTTCGAGCCCACGGGCAATGTCGACAGCTGGGAGGCCGTCGGCGACGAGGTGCTGGTGCTGCATGTCGTCGTGCGCGGCGATGTGGACTACGTGGCCGCCGACGGCACGGTGCAGCGCCAGATCACGACGGCGGACGTGGTCGCCGGCTATCGTGACTTCTGCGGGGCGCGCGGCCTGACACCGCGCCTGGCGCCATGACTCAGGCAAGCGCCACCGCGTCCGCACCGGCCGGCAGCCGCATCGGACTGGCCGGCTCGGTCACGGCGCGCCAGACGGCCTCGGCCACGTCCGCTGCATGAGTCACCGCGTCGGCCGGCTGCTGGGCCCATTCGGCAAACACCGCGCCGGCCAGCTCGGCGTAGGGCTCGGGGATGGAGCCGTCCATGCGCGAGCGGGCGTTCTCGCCGAAGCGCGTGGTCGGCGCGCGACCGGGCAGCACGAGGGCGGCGCGCACGCCGAAGGGCGCCAGTTCCAGCGCCAGCGACTCGGTGAAGGCATTCACCGCCGCCTTGCTCGCCGTGTAGACGGCCAGCAACGGCAGCGACTTCAGCGTGACGCTGGACGTGACGTTGACGACGACGCCCGCGCGGCGCTGGCGGAACTGCGGCAGCACGGCCTGCGTCATCGCCATCGTGCCGAAGGTGTTGGTCTCGAAGATCTCCCGCACGCGGTCCAGGGAGATGCCTTCCAGCGCGCCGAGCAGGCCGATGCCGGCGTTGTTGACCAGGGCGTCGATGGGGCCGGCCGCGGCGAGGCAGTCGCGGATGCTGGCCGCGTCGGTCACGTCCAGCGGCAGCACGCGCAGGTGCTCGCTGCGCGGCAGCACGTCCTCGCGCGGCGTGCGCATGGTCGCGACGACCTGCCAGCCGCGATCAAGGAAGAAGCGGGCCGTCTCGAGCCCGAAGCCGGACGAGCAGCCGGTGATCAGCACGGTTTTCATGAGGAACTCCTGTGGGATGGGGATGCGCCACGATAGGGCGGCAGAGCCGGACTGAATACAATTCAAAGTCCATCAAACATTCGAATCAGTCCAGATTGATCGATCCCCTCACCGAGGTCGTCGGCCTGCTGCAACCCGGCGCACGCTTCTCCAAGGTCGTGGCCGGCGCGGGCCGCTGGCGGGTGCGCCGTGCCGATGCCGGCCTGCCCTTCTATGCCGTCGTGCTGGAAGGCAGCTGCCAGCTGACCGTCGACGGCCAGGCGCCGCTGGCCCTGCAGGCGGGCGACTTCGTCCTCGTGCCGGCGGCCCAGCCCTTCACCAACAGCAGCACCGAGCCGCCTGCGGCTGACCTGCCCGACACGCAGCCCGCGCAACTGCCCGATGGCAGCTACCGCGTCGGCCTGCCGGATGCGCCGCCCGACGTGCGGCTGCTGGTGGGCCATTGCAGCTTCGGCTCGCCGGACGCGGCTCTGCTGGTGTCGCTGCTGCCCCAGCTCGTGCATGTGCGCGACGAAGCGCGGCTGACGGCTCTGGTGCAGCTGCTCATCGACGAGACGCGCGGTCAGCGCCCGGGGCGCGAGGAAGTGCTGGCGCGGCTGCTGGAGGTGTTGCTGATCGAGGCCCTGCGCTGCGCACCCAGCCTCGCCGCCTCACCGGGCCTCGTGCGCGGCCTGGCCGACATTCGCCTCGCCGCGGCCCTGCGCGGCTTGCACGCCCAGCCGGCGCGGGCCTGGACGGTGGAGTCCTTGGCGAAGGAGGCGGCACTGTCGCGCTCGGCCTTCTTCGAGCGCTTCAGCCGCGCCGTGGGTGTGGCGCCCATGGCGTATCTGATGGCCTGGCGCATGGCGCTCGCACGCAGGCTGCTGCGCGACGACAACCTCGGCGTGGCCGCCGTGGCCGAGCGCGTCGGCTACAGCTCGGCTAGCACCTTCAGCGTGGCCTTCACGCGCCATGTCGGGCAGCCGCCGGCGCGGTATGGACGCGGTGCTTGAAGGTGCTCTCACCGCCGGCCGCCGCATGCACCGCTAGGCGATGGCATACCGCGCAACACCGATGATCATGGGCAAGCAAGCCAAAGTACCAACCCCGAGGGCCGTCCAATAGCGCCAGTCCCTCAAGTCCCTTCGCAACCGTCCCATCCGGCCGAGCGATATGACCAGCAACAGCTCGATGGGGCTTCCCACAAGAATCACGAAGCCAGCAGCCAAGCTGCTGAGGGATCTTCTCGGCAGCACGCCCAATCGGATCACGACCATCACGACCAACACGACCGCCCCTAACTTGAGCACCGTGCGCGCCCGCGACCGCACACGAGATGGAATGGGATCTTCGCCTTCAACGCCTGCAGATTCCAACTGCTTGCTCCTGGATTCGACTAGAACACCACCTCTGCCCTGAGCCCACCCTCGGGCCGGTTGCTCAGCACCAGCAGGGCGCCCTCGCGGCGCACCAGCTGCTGGGCGATGTAGAGGCCCAGTCCCGTGCCGCCGGTCGCGCGGTTGCGCGAACCCTCGACGCGCCGAAACGGCTGGCGCACGCGCTCCAGCTCGGCCTCGGGGATACCAGGACCGTTGTCCTCGACGACGAGGCGCGTCACGCCGGCCGACAGGTCGACGCTGACTTGCGCAGTGCCGGCATAGCGCAAGGCATTGCCGACGAGGTTGTCGACGACGCGGCGCAGGGCCACCGGGTCGGCGCTGACGATGGCCGCGGGGCCGGTGAAAGTGACGGCGGCGCCCGTCTCGGCAAGGTCGTCCACGGCCGACTGGGCCAGGGCCGACAGGTCGACGCGCTGGGCCTCGGTGGCTTCAGCCGGGCGGAAGACCTCGATGACGCTTTCCACCAGGCGGTTCATCTCGCGGATGTCTTCCACGCAGCGCTCGCGCACGCCTTGCTCGACCTCGCCTGTCTCCAGGCGCAGCCGCATGCGGGTCAACGGCGTGCGCAGGTCATGGGAGATGGCCGCGATCATCAGGCCGCGCTCCTCGAACTGTCCGCTCAGTTCGGCGGCCATGCGGTTGAAGACAGCCGCGGCATCGCGCACTTCGCGCGTGCCTTCGTCCTCGTTCAGTTCGGGCGCCGGCCGGCCCTGGGCCAGGGCGGGCGTCAGCTGCTGAGCCGCGCTGACGAGGCGGCGCACCGGTTGGGCCAGCCAGCGCGAGCCCCACCAGGCCGCCAGCGCGATGACTGCCAGCCGCACGCCGTAGTCGATGACGCTGGCGCCCCAGGGCAGATTGGGCGGCAGCGACGGGAAGGTGGGCAGGTGCGCCGGCATCTGCGAGCCGGGTTCGCGACGCGGCGGCGGGCCTTCGCCGAAGTCGCCATGAGGCGGTGGCATCGGTCGCCCGCCGTCAGCATGCATGGGTGGCGGCCCGCCCAGGTCGGACCGCCCCCGCAGCGTCTGCGAGAACAGGCTCCAGGCGGCCAGGTGGCTCAACGCCAGCGCGGCCCACATCAGCAGGAACAGGCGCAGGCCCAGGCGGTCCCAGTCCTTCCAGGGTTTCAGCACGGGCTCACCTCGGCATCAAACAGATAGCCCTCGCCGCGCACGGTGCGGATCAGGCTGGGCTCGCGCGCCGTGTCGCCGAGCTTGGCGCGCAGGCGCGACACGGCCAGGTCGATGCTGCGGTCGTTGACCTCGACGCCGGGTGCGCGGGTCAGCTCGATGAGCTGGTCACGGCTGAGCACGCGGCCCGGGCGCTGCACGAAGGCGGCGAGCAGGCGGAACTCGGCGCTGGACAGGGCGATGCCCACATCGTCCTCGTTGAGGAGCTGGCGCGTCATGCGGTCGAAGCGCCAGCGGCCGAAGCGCAGCAGGCGGGTATCTTCGGGCAGGACCTGGCCACCCTTGCTGGATCGCCTCACCAGGGCCTGCAGGCGGGCGACGAGCTCGCGCGGCTCGAAGGGCTTGGCGAGATAGTCGTCGGCACCCAGCTCCAGGCCGACGACGCGGCTCATGGTGTCGCCGCGCGCCGTCAGCATCAACACCGGCGGCGCATCGGCCTGCGTGCCCAGCCAGCGCAGCAGGGTCAGGCCGTCCTCGCCGGGCAGCATCAGGTCGAGCACGATGGCGTCGACCCTGGTCTGCGCCAGCATCTGGCGCATCGCCTGGCCGTCGGCCGCCGCGCTGACCTGCCAGCCAAAGCCTTCGAGGTAGGCCTTGAGGCTGTGGCGGATCTCGGCGTCATCGTCGACAACCAGGCAATGTCCATTCATACGGCAATACCTACCTTGAGCTTGGCCACATAGCCCGCGCTGACCGATCCCGTCATCGTCGCGAGCTGGGTCGAATACCCGTCACTGAAGATGCCGTCGGTCGACAGGCTGATGGCATTGTTGTTCGCCGCGCTGTTGCCGTAGCCGCTGGTGGCGTAGACGGCGGTGTTGGAGTCCGACGGGAAGCACATCTGCGAGGTGCGCAGCTTGTTGTTCCAGTTCGTGGCCGTCGTCGTGCTGCGGTAGACCTCGAAGTGGATGTGGGGCACACGGCCCGAGTAGCAGCCCGGGTAGACGGTCTGAAACACGGCTGTGCCGTCGCTGCCGGTGGCCTGCACGCCGCGCAGATAGTTCTCGCCGGTCACGCCGCTGGAGTACATGGAGTAGCGACCCAGGGCGTCGCAATGCCAGAGGTAGATGGCATAGCCCGACAGGTCGGCGCAGGACGAATTGGTGTTCACGAGCTCGATGATGACCTGAAGCGGCACCCCCGTGGCAACGCCGCTGGCGCTGCCTATGCTGGAGCGGATGTCGCTGCGCACGATGCCCGACAGGGCCAGCACGTTGGCGACGCTGCCTCCTGAACTGTTGGAGCCGTCGCCGGGATACGGACCTTCGGTCTCGGAGGGGATGACGGAGCAGCTGCTGCTCGTCGAACCGGAGCCGCTCGAGCCGCTGCTGCCGGAAGAACCTGACGAGCTTGATGACGAAGAGTCGCTCGCTGTGCTGCCCCCGCCGCCGCAGCCAGCCAGCGTGATCGCGCCGGCGCTGGTCAGCGACATGGCGCCGGCTCCAAGCAGCCAGCGCAGCGCAGCGCGGCGCTCGAAGGCCTGCTGGTGCAGGCGGCTCAGGTCGTGGGCGAGGCCCTGGTGGTGGTCATCATCGTGATGCATTGCGGCTCCCGCGGGTGTCGGATGAACGCATTGCATCGCTCGGATGTATCGAGGGAATCGGCAGATTGTGTCGGGGCGGACATACGCAGGTGGGATGCTTTTGCGGCTGTCCTTTCTACCCGGTGCAATGCCGCGGGAATCCGCCCCGCGAGGGCGGGTAACTTTTCTCTGACGCGCCAGAGAAAAGTCACCAAAAGAGGAGCGCTCAATGCAATCCACCCTCGAGTGGTGGCATGCGCTCGCGATGCTCGGAACTTGGACGCGCCTACAAGCGACCCGCTGCGCTCTCGCAGCTGACCCTATCACCAGCACCATTCATCGCACCACCTGGCCGCTGAACGCTCGGCTGCACGCCGGGCTCACCAGAAAACCAAACGACAGCGTCGCTCGGGCGACGCGACGAGCATGCCCGTTCGATGCGTCGCCCCAGCGACGCGGTATTGCTGGTGAGCCCGGCGTGCAGCCGGCGTTAAAGGGCGTGAAGGGGCGATCAGTGATGCTCGTCATAGGGTCAGCTGCGAGAGCGCAGCGGGTCGCTTCTTCCCGCAATGCCGGCGGACGTTTTCGCGCGCCGTTCATGGCGTCACGGTGCTCGTGTGCGGTTCAGCGCCTCTTCTTTGGTGACTTTCTTCTGGCGCCGCAGAAGAAAGTTACCCGGCCGCCGGGACGGACTCCCGGCAATGCATCGAACAGGTGCGCTCTACGCCAAAACATCCAACGACCTCACCCCAAGATCAGCTGCAACGATCCCTGCAGCGCTCGGATCAGCTCCTCCAGCGCCTGCAGCAGCCTCTCGCTGCCCTGGTGCATGCGCTGCACCGCATCGCCCTGCTCCACGCGCAGGCCGCGCAGCAACACCAGCCAGGCTTCGTCCACCGCCCTGAAGGCCGGCTGCAGGGCCGGGCCGGCCAGCGGCGCGGCACGGACCTCGTCGTAGGCCTTGACGAATTCATCCAGGCCCGCCGCCAAGCCGCTGGTGTCGTGGCCGGGCAGCAGCTGGGCCAGCAGGCCTTCCTTGGCCAGGCGCTGGCTGAGCAAACGCAGCCGCGTGACCTGGGCCAGCAGGCCCACCGGGCGCTGGCCGGCGCGATCGAACAGCTTTTCCACCAGGGTCTCGCTGCTCTCCAGCAGGCGCTGCGCCGCGCGGTCGCTGCGGGCCAGATCGGGCTGGCGATTGGCCAGGGCGGCGTCCAGCTGGGCCCATGCCGCCGACACCGCCGACAGCTCCTCGACGAGGTCGTGGCGCAGCAGTTCGCCCAGGCGCGCCAGATTGGCCGCCACGCGTTCCGCCGACGCATCCAGCAAAGCTTGCGCTTCGCGCCGCTCCGGCGGCGCCAGCTTGGGCCATTGGCGCAGGGCCTGCAGCTTGACGAGGCGCTGGCTCAACATGCGCTGGGCCCCGGCACGCTCCAGGGCCTCGGACAGCTCCGAGGTGTGCACGACACCGCGCGCCACCTCGGGCAGCTTGGACTGGGTCTGCATGGCCGTGTTGCGCAGCAGGGCGAAGGCAGCCGCCTCGTCGATGCCGCGAGCCTGCATCAGCAGGCCCTTGGCGCGCTCCGTCCATTTGCGCTCGTCGAGCTTGGCCTGGGCCGCCAGCTCACGCGATTGCTGCTGGGCAGACAGGTCGCGGGCCCACAGCAGGGCCTCGGCCAGCACGCCGGCCTCCACGTCGGCGGGCAGCCACTGCACGGCGCCGCGGGCCACCACGGCGCGGCGTTCGGCGGCCTCGGGGGCGGGGGACAGCAGCACCACGGGCAGGCCGAAAGCCCGATCGGAGTGCGAAAGCTGCGCCAATGCGGTGCGGTCGGGGCACCAGAGCAGGCCCAGGGCCGGCGCGTCGGCCGGGGCCGCAAGCTCTGAAACGGTGCGCAAGGTCCAGCCCTGGGCCTGCAAAGCGGTGGCTTGCGGAGGCGCTTCGGGGCAGCAGATCAGCAGGGGCAGCGGGGTATCGGGAGCGGTATCGGGCATGGCGTCGGGCTTCACGCCCCAAAACGGCGCAAGAAACAGGCCAAGCAGGCCGGCGCCGAGTGGGCATGGGGTTTGCAAGTATCGGGCGTGGTTCCCGCAATGGTGCGGGCGCCTTCCCGCTGCGACGACGTTCCTGCCCTCCCCCGGCAAGCGAGTCAGCGGGTGGGCGTGGGCGCGCGCAGCCCGCACGAGAGCCCGAGATGTCCGCATTCCAGAACTTCAAACGCGCCGGCCACAGCCCCACGCTGTTCGCCGCCTTCCTGTACTTCGCGTTCTCCTGCTGCATCTGGGTGCTCAACGGCGCGCTGGCGCCCTTTATCAGCGAGGCCTATCACCTGACACCGGCCCAGAAGGGGCTGATGCTGTCGATTCCCATCATGGCCGGCGCGCTGATGCGCTTTCCACTGGGCCTGCTGTCCCAATACATCGGCCGCAAGAACGCGACGCTGGTGGAGATGGGCATGATCACCGTCGCCATGCTCTATGGCTACTTCATGGTGAAGAGCTATGACGACATGCTGGCCATGGGCGTGCTGCTGGGCATTGCCGGCGCCAGCTTCGGCGTGGCCCTGAGCCTGGGTTCAGGCTGGTTCCCGCCGCAATACAAGGGCCTGGCGATGGGGCTGGTGGGCGCGGGCAATGTGGGCACCGCCGTCTCGGTGCTCGTGGCGCCGCCGCTGGCCCAGGCCTATGGCTGGCAGACGGTCTATGCCTTCGCGGCCGTCGCCATCCTGGTGCCGATGATGGTCATGATCGTCTTCGCCAAGGAGCCGCCCGACGTCGATTCGCACGCCACCATGCGCGAGCACGTCGCCTGCCTGTTCGAGAAGGACGGCTGGGCCTTCAGCCTGATCTATGGCGTGACCTTCGGCGGCTTCATCGGCCTGACGACGTTTTTGCCCACCTACTACTACGACCAGTTCGGCGTCTCCAAGGTGCAGGCCGGCCAGCTGACCATGCTGGCGGCCTTCATGGGCGCGGCGGTGCGCGTCATCGGCGGCGCGCTGTCGGACCGTTGGGGCGGCGTCAACGTGCTGACGCTGGTGCTGGTCGTCGTCGCCGTCAGCCTGGGCTGCGTGGGCCTGGCCGGTGGCTCGCTGGTGCTGACCACGCTGCTGCTCATCGTCTGCTTCGCCGCTCTCGGCGCGGGCAATGGCGCCCTGTTCCAGCTGGTGCCGCTGCGCTGGCCCGCGGCCACCGCCGTGGCCGGCTCCATGATCGGCGAGATCGGCGCCCTGGGTGGCGGCCTGGTGCCCAACTTGATGGGCCTGTCCAAGCAGCATGCCGGCACCTATGCCTGGGGCTTTGTCGTCTTCGCCGTGCTGGCCGTGTTGATGCTGGGCGTGATGCGCGTCATGCAGATCCGCTGGACCCGCACCTGGGCCGAGAAGGGTGGGCGCGCACGCAGCGCGACGGCAGCGGCCGCCGTCGCCGAGCCCGTGAACTACCAGCGCGTCTGAACAACGATCAGCGCGGCAGAAAGGCCAGCCAGGCGATCAGCAGCAAGTTGAGGATGACGGAGATGCCCAGCCCGATCTGCCAGGTCAGCGCCGGGTTGGCGTCCCGCGCCGGACGGGTGCGCACCGGTCCGGCCTGATCCCGTGCCGCCAGCCGCTCAAGCGCGAGCAGAAGTTCCTCGGCCGTCTCAAAGCGCGTCTTGGACTCTCGGGCAATGGCCCGCATGACGAGGCGATCCAGCGGCATCGGCACGCTGGGCTGCAGGCGGCTGACGCTGGCCGGCTCGCGCTTGTAGCGCGCCAGCTGGTAGGGCTCGATCTCGCCATAGGGCAACTTGCCGGTCAGGGCTTGATACAGCGTCACACCGAGGGCGAACAGGTCCGAGCCCGCATCGGCCGGCTGTGGCGGGTCCTGCCATTGCTCAGGGTTGATATAGCTGGGCGTGCCGGCATGCAGCTCATGTGAGGCCGCCGGCGCGCGCGGGCTCAGGGCGACGCCGAGATCCAGCACCCGCCACTGGCCGTCGTCGCCGAGGTGGAGATTCGCGGGCTTGATGTCGCGGTGTACGACGTTGGCCGCATGCAGCAGGCTCAACGACCGCGCCACGGCACTGGCCAGAGCCAATGCCTGCGCGACGTCCAGCGGCCCCTTGGCCAACAACTGCTCCAGCGTGTGGCCACCATGCCAGTCGAAGACGGCATAGAAGTGCGTCGCGCCGTCGGCTGGTGCATGCACGCGAACGAAGCCGCCGGAACTCCAATCACGGCCACCGCGCCGGCGGTGCCGCGGCGCCTCGGCCAGACGCAGGCCCAGCCAGATCTCATGGGCCAGCATGGCGCGCTCTTCAGGGTCGTCAGCGCGGCCGGGGCGCAGCATCTTCAGTGCGACGAGACGCCCCGTGGCCAGCTCGCGCGCCTGCAAGAGGCGATGCACGCCGTTGTCGGCGACAAGGGCGGTGATCTGGTAGCCGTCCAGGGTCGCGCCGACACCGAGAGGTCCAGGGCTGGGCAGTTGGCGGCCCAGCGCGGCGAGGTCGTTCAGCCCGGGGTCGGCCAGGTCCTTGATGTCGAGCAGCAGGGCCGTCGCGTTGTCGTGGCTGCCGGCGGCCAGCGCCGCGGCGGTCAGCGCATCGGCCGCCGCCTGGGCGCCGGGCGTGGTGCGCAGGATGTCGGCGATCTCGCGGCTGCGCAGCACCCCATGCACGCCATCGCTGGTCAGCAGGAGGCGGTCGCCCACCTTCAGCTCGCCGGCGCTGTGGTCCATGCGCAGCGCATCGTCCAGGCCCAGGGCGCGCGTCAGGCCGGCGAAGTCGCGGCGCTCCATGCGGTGGTCTTGCGTCAGCAGCAGGCATTGACCGTCGCGCAGCAGCCAGGCGCGGCTGTCGCCGATATGGGCCAGGGCATAGCGGCGGCCGCGCAGGGCGAAAGCCGTCAGCGTCGTCAGCGCCTCGCGCGGCTGGCCATCGGCGCCGGGGCGGCGGTTGTGAGACAGCAGCCAGGCGTTCTGGTGACCGAGCAGGCGGTCCAGGGCCACGCTGCTGTCCCAGTCGGGCGGCACGCCATGGAAGTCGCGCAGCAGGCTCATGACCGAGGTCTGGGCCGCCATCAGGCCGTCGCCGTTGGAGTGCTCGCCGCCGCTGACGCCATCGGCCAGGGCCGCCACCCAGCCCCGCTCCACCTCGTGCGCGGCCGGCGCCTGCACGCCCGCGAAGTCTTCGTTGCGTGGGCGCTTGCCTTGCAGGCTGGAGAGGCCGGTGTCGAGTTCGAAGCGCATGCGTGGTCGTCGTCAGTGATTTTCGGGCCGAGCGCCGGGCCGCTCCCTAGCCGGCCCGCACTGGCGATGTGCGTGCTGGTCGAGCCGGCACGCATCGCCGTCCCCGCGGGGGACCGGCCAAGGTACGCCTTGGACGAGGGGCCTCATCTTGGTGCGATTTTCGGGATGAGTGCACCCGCGCCGGGCTAGCGAACGCTTCGGCGTGGGGCGCCGCTGGCTGTTTTTCACGCCGCAGCAAGTCTGGAGGCCAGCTTCATCGCTGGCACATGGCTTGCAAAGCAATTGGCAGGCCACTCAGGAGTACGGCATGAAGAAGATGAAGCTGGTGATGGTGGGCAACGGCATGGCCGGCGTGCGCACGCTGGAGGAGCTGCTCAAGATCACGCCGGATCTCTACGACATCACCGTCTTCGGCGCCGAGCCCCATCCCAACTACAACCGCATCCTGCTGTCGCCGGTGCTGGCCGGCGAGCAGACCATCGACGAGATCATCCTGAATCCGCTCTCCTGGTATGAGGAGAACGGCATCACCCTGCACCTGGGCAAGACGGTCACCGAGATCGACCGCGTGCGCCGCCGCGTGGTGGCCGCCGACGGCACGGTGGCCCAGTACGACCGCCTGCTGATCGCCACAGGCTCCAACCCCTTTGTTTTGCCGGTGCCTGGCAAGGACCTGGCCGGCGTCATCGCCTACCGTGACATCGCCGACACCAACGCGATGATCGAAGCGGCCACGAAGTACAAGCATGCGGTCGTCATCGGCGGCGGCCTGCTGGGTCTGGAAGCCGCCAACGGCCTGATGCTGCGCGGCATGCAGGTGACGGTGGTCCACCTCGTCGACACGCTGATGGAGCGCCAGCTCGACACGGTAGCGGGCGACCTGCTGCGCAAGTCCCTGGTCGAACGTGGCCTCAACTTCATGCTGGGCGCGCAGACCCAGGCCTTGCTGGGCAACGAGGCCGGCCGCGTGCGTGCCATCCAGCTCAAGGACAAGGACGGCAAGGTCATCGAGCAGCCGGCCGACCTCGTCGTCATGGCCGCCGGCATCCGCCCCAATACGGCTCTCGCCGAGAAGGCCGGCCTGCACTGCAGCCGCGGCATCGTCGTGACCGACACCATGCAGACCGTGACCGACCCGCGCGTCTACTCGGTCGGCGAATGCGCCGCCCACCGCGGCATCGCCTACGGGCTGGTGGCACCGCTGTTCGAGCAGGGCAAGGTCTGCGCCACCCACCTGGCCCAGTTCGGCATCGGCCGCTATCTCGGCTCCTCGGTCAGCACCAAGCTCAAGGTGACGGGCATCGACCTGTTCTCGGCCGGCAACTTCACCGGCGGAGAGGGCACGGAAGAGATCGTCATGAGCGACCCCTTCGCCGGCGTCTACAAGAAGCTCGTCATCCAGAACGACCAGCTCGTTGGCGCCTGCCTTTATGGCGACACGGTGGACGGTGGCTGGTATTTCAAGCTGCTGCGCGAGGGCCGCAAGATCGCCGACATCCGCGACAAGCTGATGTTCGGTGAGGCGGGGGCCAACATCGGCGACGTGGGCCACCAGGGCGTCAGCCGCGCGGCCGCCATGGCCGACACCGACGAGGTCTGCGGCTGCAATGGCGTCAGCAAGGGCAGCATCTGCAAGGCCATCCGCGACAAGGGTCTGTTCACGCTGGACGAGGTGCGCAAGCACACCAAGGCTTCGGCCTCCTGCGGCTCCTGCACCGGCCTGGTCGAGCAGCTCATCATGTTCACGGCCGGCGGCGACTACTCGGCCACGCCCAAGAAGAAGGCCATCTGCGCCTGCACCGAGGCCAGCCACCAGGACACCCGCGACGCCATTGCCAAGGCCCATCTGCTGACCAAGGAAGACGTCTTCCGCGCCCTGGACTGGAAGACGCCCGATGGCTGCGCCACCTGCCGCCCGGCCCTCAACTACTACCTGATCTCCACCTGGCCCAAGGAGGCCGTGGACGATCCGCAGAGCCGCTTCATCAACGAACGCAGCCACGCCAACATCCAGAAGGACGGCCGCTACTCGGTCATCCCGCGCATGTGGGGTGGCGAGACGACGAGCGCCGAGCTGCGCCGCATTGCCGACGCGGTGGACAAGTACAAGATCCCCACCGTCAAGGTCACCGGCGGCCAGCGCATCGACCTGCTGGGCGTCAAGAAGGAAGACCTGGTCGACGTCTGGAAGGACATAGCCATGCCCTCGGGCCATGCCTATGCCAAGGCCCTGCGCACCGTGAAGACCTGCGTCGGCAGCGAATGGTGCCGTTTCGGCACGCAGGACTCGACGCAGATGGGCAAGGACCTGGAGCGGGCACTGTGGCGCATGTACGCCCCGCACAAGGTCAAGATCGCCGTGTCGGGCTGCCCGCGCAATTGCGCGGAGGCCGGCATCAAGGATGTCGGCGTCATCGGCGTCGATTCGGGCTGGGAGATCTATGTCGCCGGCAACGGTGGCATCAAGACCGAGGTGGCCGAGTTCTTCTGCAAGCTGAAGACGCCCGAGGAAGTGCTGGAGTACAGCGGCGCCTTCCTGCAGCTCTACCGCCTGGAGGGCTGGTACCTCGAGCGCACGGTGCACTACGTCGCCCGCGTCGGTCTCGATCACGTCAAGAAGCAGATCCTCGAGGACGCCGACAGGCGCAAGGCGCTGTGGGCGCAATTGCAGTTCAGCCTGGACGGCGAGCCCGACCCCTGGTTCGACTTCGGCCCCGCCCATGTCGACCTGCGCCAGTTCGAGAAGGTCGGTGCCTGATGCTGAGCCGCCGTACCGCTCTCTTCGCTGGCCTGACCGTCGCGGCGCCGGCCTTTGCCCAAGCCCGCATCCACCAGCTCGGCGAAGCCATCGACATGGCCGGCGCCCAGCGCATGCTGAGCCAGCGCATGGGCAAGGCCTGGCTGGGCCAGCTCCGCCCCGAACTCGCGCCGCGCGCCCGCCAGGTGCTGCAGGCCAGCGAGATGCGCTTCGAGCGCCAGCTGGGTGAACTGCTGGCCTTCGCGCCCACGCCCGAGATCGCCGGTTGCTACAAGGCCATGAAGCACCGCTTCGGCGACTACCGCGCCCTGCTTCAGAGCACGCCCAGCGCGGAACGTGTCGACGAGCTGTTGCAGACCTCGGGCGAGATGCTCAGCCTCGCTCAGGTCGCGACCGGCCAGTTGCAGCAACGCTCGGCCGCCGCAACCGCGATGCTGATCAATATGTCGGGCCGGCAGCGCATGCTGTCGCAGCGCCTGGCCCTGTTCTTCATGGCCGGCCAGCAGGGCGCCCGCCCGGATCTGGTCGCCAAGGAAACCGTCAGGGCGAGATCGGAGTTCGAGACCGCCATGCGCGTGCTGGGTTCCGCACCGGAATTGACGCCCGCCATCCGCGAGAACCTGGACCTGGCCGGCAACCAGTGGGTCTTTCTGCAATCGGCGCTGGCCGGCGAAAGCCAGGGACCGGAGGCGGCCAGCAACGTCTTTGTGGCGAGCGAGAACCTGCTCGCCGTGATGGAAACCGTGACGGGGCAGTTTGCCCGCCAACTCGGATGACAACGACCATGGACGACTGGACCCGCATCTGTGCCCTGCAGGACATCCCCGTGCTGGGCTCGCGCCGCGTGAGCCGCCCGGTCGGCGTCGACGTGGCCTTGTTCCGCACCACCGAGGACGAAGTCTTCGCGCTGCTGGATCGCTGCCCCCACAAGGGCGGCCCGCTGAGCCAGGGCATCGTCTTCGGCAAGAACGTGGCCTGCCCGCTGCACAACTGGACCATAGGCCTCAACGACGGCTGCGCCCGCGAGCCCGATGAAGGTTGCACGCCGAGCTTCCGGGTGAAGCTGGATGGGGGCGAGGTGTTTCTTCTGCAAGCAGAACTCGACACGCTGGCCCTGGACCTCCCGGCCCCCGTGGCAGGCCCAAAGATTCCGATAGCGGTGGCGTAAGAGGCTGAGACCCGCCCGCCTGAGAAGAACATGAACGAGACAAAGTCCACCTGCCCGTATTGCGGCGTCGGCTGCGGAGTCATCATCGAACACGATGACACCCAGATCACCGGCGTGCGCGGCGACCCGGATCACCCGGCCAACTTCGGGCGCCTCTGCACCAAGGGCACCAATCTGCACCTGACGGCCACGCCGGTCGTCATCCAGCACCAGCGCCTGCGCGAACCGCAGAAACGCGCCGCGCGGGGCGTCCAGCCCGAGGTCATGGCCTGGGACCAGGCCAATCGCGAGATCGCCGACAAGCTACTCGCCATCCGCGCCGCGCACGGCCCCGAAGCCATAGCCATCTACATCTCCGGCCAGCTGCTGACCGAGGACTATCACGCCTTCAACAAGCTGGCCCGCGCGGTCATCGGCACGCCCCACATCGATTCCAACTCGCGGCTGTGCATGAGCTCGGCCGTCGTCGGCTACAAGCAGGCCCTGGGCGCCGACGCCCCGCCCTGCAGCTACGAGGACATCGAGCTGGCCGACTGCGTGCTGATCAGCGGCGCCAACCCGGCCTGGGCCCATCCCATCCTGTTCCGTCGCCTGGAAGCGGCGAAGAACAACAAGCCGGGCCACAAACTCATCGTCATCGACCCGCGCAAGACCGAGACGGCCGAGCTCGCCGACCTGCACCTTCAGATCCGCCCCGGCACCGATGTGGCGCTGTGCCACGGTCTGCTGCATGCGGTCATCTGGCAGGGCTGGACGGCCGGCGACTTCATCGCGCAGTCCACCGAAGGCTTCGACGCGCTGAAGGAGCTGGTGCGCGACTGGGCACCGTCGCGCGCCGCCCAGGTCTGCGGCGTGAAGGAGGCCGACATCTGGCAGGCGGCCGAGTGGTTCGCAACCTCGCCGTCAGCCCTCAGCCTCTATTGCCAAGGCCTCAATCAGAGCAGCAGCGGCACGGCCAAGAACACGGCCCTCATCAACCTGCACCTGGCCACCGGCCAGATCGGCAAGCCGGGTGCCGGGCCCTTTTCGCTGACCGGCCAGCCCAATGCCATGGGCGGCCGCGAAAGCGGCGGCATGGCCACCCTGCTGCCCGGTCATCGCGACCCGGGCAAGGCCGAGGACTGGGCCGAGATCGAAGCGTTGTGGGGTGTGCCCGGCCTGCCGGCCAAGCGCGGCCACACCGCCGTCGAGATGTTCGAAGCCGCCGCCCGCGGCGAGATCAAGGCGCTGTGGATTGCCTGCACCAACCCCGCCCAATCCATGCCCGACCAGGCCACCGTGCGCAAGGCGCTGGAGCGCTGCGAGCTGGTCATCCTGCAGGAAGCCTTTGCCCACACGGCCACGGCCAGATATGCGGACTATCTGCTGCCCGCCGCCACCTGGGGCGAGAAGGAAGGCACGGTCACCAACAGCGAGCGCCGCATCAGCCGCGTGCGTCCGGCCGTGCCGGCCGCGGGCGAGGCGCGGGCCGATTGGCGCATCGCGCGTGACATTGCCGCGCTGATCGACGCCGGCCTGGGTCGCGCACCGCGCATCGCCGCCGACAGCCCCGAGGACCTCTGGCTCGAGCACCGCGAAGCCACCCGCGGCCGCGACCTCGACATCACCGGCCTGTCCTGGATCACGCTGGACACCGAAGGCCCGCAGCAGTGGCCCTTCGTCACCGGTTCGACACCACGCCTCTACACCGACGGCCGCTTCGCCACCGCCGACGGTCGCGCCCGCTTCATCACCAAGCCCTATGCGGCCACCGCCGAAGCGGCCAGCCCCAAGCGTCCCTTTGCCTTGACCACCGGCCGCATGCGCGACCAGTGGCATGGCATGAGCCGCAGCGGCAGCGTGCCGCGCCTGTTCGCCCACGAGGGCAAGCCGCTGGTGCGCGTGAACCCCAGCGACGCCGCCCGCCGCAAGCTGGCCGAGGGCGAGCTGGTGCATGTGCGCTCCAAGCGCGGCGAGGTCGTGCTGCCGCTCAAGCTGGATGAGAACGTGCCGCCGGCCGGCGCCGACATTGCCATGCACTGGGGCGACGAATTCATCGGCGCCCAGCTCGGCATCAATGCAGTGACGCAAGCTGCCTTCTGCCCCGACTCCAAGCAGCCCGAGCTGAAGTTCAGCGCCGTCGCCATCGAGCCGGCCGATCTGCCCTGGCGTTTGAGCGCCTGCGCCTGGGTCGCCCCCGAGGACGGCCCGCGCCTGCGCGAGCAGCTGCGCGCGCTGATGCCGCGCTTCGGCTATGCGCATTGCCTGCCCGAGCCCGCGAGATCAGATCACGGCGAGCAGGTCGGCTGGGCCTTCGAGGCCGCCTGCGCCGAGGCGCCCTCTCCCGAACTGGTCGACGAACTCGCCGCCGTGCTGGGCCTGAACAGCCCCGCCGTGCTGCGCTACGCCGATGCCCAGCGCGGCCGGCTGCGCTTGCTCAATCTCGACAAGGATTTCGACGGTTGCGACCTGCAGGCCGCGCCGCTGCAGGCCCTGCTGCGCGTTGGCCAGCATGACGAAGGCGCCTGGCTGGTGGACTTGTGGCGCGAGCGCACGGCGGCGAGCACCGTCGGCCGCTGGCTGCTGTCGCCGGGCGCGCCGCCCACCAACACGGCGGCCGCCAGCCCCCAGGTCTGCAACTGCTTCGACGTGCGCGAAGACATCATCCGCTTCACGCTGGCCCGCTGCAGCGGCAGCCCCGCCGAACGCCTGTCCCAATTGCAGGCCGAGAAGAAATGCGGCACCCAATGCGGCTCCTGCCTGCCGACGCTGCGCCGCCTGGTCGCCACCACTCCCGAAGAGGTCCCCGCATGAGCAGTACCCACACCGTCTCTCTCGTCGGCGCCGGCCCCGGCGACCCGGAGCTGCTGACCGTCCGCGCGCTCAAGCGCATCGAAGCGGCCGATGTCGTGCTGGCCGACGACCTCATCGACCCGCGCGTGCTGTCCCTCGTCCAGGGCCGCCTGCTGCGCGTCGGCAAGCGCGGCGGCTGCATCAGCACCGACCAGCACTTCATCCACGCACTGATGATCCGCGAAGCCAAGGCCGGCCATCGCGTCGTGCGCCTCAAGGGCGGCGACCCCTTCGTCTTCGGCCGCGGCGGCGAGGAGGTCGATGCGCTGCGCGAGGCTGGCCTCGACGTGGAAGTGGTGTCAGGCCTCACCAGCGGCATCGCCGGCCCGGCGGCCGTCGGCATCCCGGTGACGGACCGCCGTGCCTCGCCCGGCGTCATCCTCGTCACCGGCCATCCCGGCGAAGGCCGCGCCGAACCCGACTGGGCGGCCCTGGCCCGCACGGGTCTCACGCTGGTCATCTACATGGGTGTGGCCCGCGCGGCAGACATCACGGCCAAGTTGCTGGGTGCGGGCTTGCAGGCCAATCTGCCCGCCGCCATCGTCAGTGCCGCGCATACGGCGCAGCAACGTCATGCCGTGACCACGCTGAGTGGCCTGCCCGATTGCATTGCCCGCGAAGGCCTGAAGAGCCCGGCTCTATTGGTGATCGGCGAGGTCGCCGCGCACGCGGCGCTCGATGCCGTTCAGCATCGCGAGTACAACGTCGGTTGAGGCTTGACGCGGCAACTGCTCGCCTCGCGGGCGTTCATTGAAGCCCGGGGCAGCACGCGCTGGACTGCTTGAGCATGGACAGATAGCGCCCGACCGCGTTCGCATCGGGGCCCACCATGCGCACCATGAATTCGAGCTGTGCTTCGGGCACATCGAGGATGCAGGCCCAGAATGGCAGGTCGTCGACGAGAGGGCCTTGATCGGACTTGTTGGCAGCCTGCTTCATGGCAGGAGACTCTAGAAAGTCTCGCAGCGCAGGGATGCGGGGAGTTCTGGACGCCCCACGCAGGGCGATTTCGTTCATCACGTGCAGCCATGCCGGCGGACACGGCGCTCGCCACGCAGTCGGGGCGCCACGACATCGCCTCGCCTGCTAGTTGCCACATCTCCCCATGCCGTTGAGATGAAGGCTCAACTCGGCGAGTCTGGATGCGCTCTGTTCGTTCGCACAGACATTGAACAAGTACATGTAGTTCTCCCCCTCTCTCAAGACGATTCGCATGCGGCTGCTGCAAGCCGCGGCCATATAGGCCCCCCAACTGCGCTGGCTCTCCTCAAGCGCATCCCGATAGGGTGGGTTGCCGCATTTCATCAGCGAGTGGTAGAGCTCGGCAATGCGCTGCCGCAGCTGCCGCCCCTCCACCTCGGCGCGATCGAACTCATCGCAGGCCTTGCTGCCGTATTGGGATTCGCAATCGGCTCGTGCCGCCGCTTTGCGCTTGGCCTCCAGCTCGGCCAGGCAAGGCTGCGGGTTCTCCAGTTTCCGGCAAGCCATCTCTTCCGCGCTCATGAACGGCGGTGGCATCGCGGGTGCAGAAACGCTGAAGACCGGGAGGAGAATGCCTACGGCCCAGAACTTGCGCATGTGGCACCTGACGAATGAAACGGGCGCGCCCGTCCTGACACCGCAGTTGCCGGCGTGAAGGTCAAGGCCTTCAGTTCAGCTTGAAGCTGCTCACCAGTCCCGCCAGCCTTACCGCCTGTTCCTTCAGCGACTGAGCCGCCGCCGCGGACTCTTCCACCAACGCGGCGTTCTGCTGGGTCATCTGGTCCAGCTCGGTCACGGTGCCGTTGACCTGGGCAATGCCCTGACTCTGCTCGACGGCCGCGGCGCTGATCTCGCCAATGATGTCGGTCACGCGCTGCACCGAGCCGACGATGTCGGTCATGGTCGTGCCGGCGTCGTTGACCAGATGGGTGCCGGCCTCGACGCGCTCGACGCTGGCGCCGATCAGCGCCTTGATCTCGCGCGCCGCTTCGGCACTGCGCTGGGCCAGCGAACGCACCTCGCCGGCCACGACCGCGAAGCCGCGGCCCTGCTCGCCGGCACGCGCCGCTTCCACGGCGGCATTCAGCGCCAGGATATTGGTCTGGAAGGCAATGCCATCGATGGTGCCAATGATGTCGGCGATCTTGCGGCTGGCGTTGTTGATCTCGCCCATGGTGCTGACGACGCGCGACACCACCTCGCCGCCACGGCCGGCCGTCTCGGCGGCAGCACCGGCGAGCTGCTTGGCCGTCATGGCCGAGTCGGCGCTCTGGCTGACGGTGCCGGTCAGCTGGGTCATGGAGCTGGAGGCCTGCTGCAGATTGGAGGCCGTCTGCTCGGTGCGCTGCGACAGGTCCATGTTGCCGGTGGCCACCTCGGCCGACGCGACCTGGATGCTCTCGGCCGACTCGCGCACCTGGCCGACGATCTCGGACAGCGACTGCTGCATGGCGGCCAGGGCCTGCATCATCTCGGCGGATTCGTCGGTGCCACGGGCCTCGGGCGCGCGCGACAGGTCGCCGTCGGCCATGCGCTCGGCGAAGCGCTTGGCCGCCACCAGCGGACCGATGATGGAGCGGGAGATGAACACCGCCAGTGCACCGCCGATGACGATGCAGACGATGAAGGTGACGATGAAGACGCCGAAGATCTTGCTGACCCCGCTATCCACCTGGGTGAAGACCTCATCGCCGCGCTTCTTCAGATCGCCCTCGATGCCATTGAGCATGGCCAGGGCGGGGTCATACGCGGCATCGGCAGCCTTGATGTCCTCGAAGGCAGCCTGGGCGTCGGGGTAGCTGTCGGCCAGGATCTTGTCGGCCACCGGCTTGACGGCCTTGCGGTAGTCGGCCATCAGGGCACGGAACTTGACCAGGGCATCCTTGCCCTTCTGCTCGGTGGAAATGGCACCGAAGTCGTCCATGGCCTTGTCCAGGCTCACCTGGGCGGCGTCCCACTCCTTCTTGGCCCGAGCCATGCCTTCCTTGTTGAAGATGGAGGCCACCAGCGTGGATGTGGCCGCCTTGCTCTGCAGCAGCTGGCTGCGGGCCGACATGGTGATGTTGGAGGCCGGGATCAGCTTCTGCGTGATGCCCTGGATGGCCTTCTGCGACACATCCAGTCCATACCCCCCGACCGCCACCAGCAGCGCCGTCATCGCCAGGATGATGCCGAAGGCCAGCCAGAGGCGGGCTTGGATGCGCAGACGTCGCAGCATGGAGGTTCTCCGGTGGAAGGGGCGATCAGAAGTAGCCGCTGATTGAAGCAGAAACCCGCACAGGCGGATACAAATGCGCTGGTAGGCTCGCGCCATTCGTCACGTCTTTGGTCACGCCACGACCCACCATGAGCTTTCTGGCTATCGACATTGGCAACACAAGACTGAAATGGGCCGTCTACGAGGACGACGCCCCGCCCGGCAGCCAGCCGCTGCAGCATGGCGCCGTGTTCCTGGAGAACATCGACCGGCTGGCCGACGACGACTGGCAAGGCCTGGCCCCGCCGACGCGCATCCTTGGCAGCAATGTCGCCGGTGATGCCGTGCGCCGTCGCGTCGAGGAGCAGATGGAGCACTGGGATCTCAGCGCCCGCTGGGTCGTGCCGGCGTCAGAGGCGGCCGGCGTCAAGAACGGCTATGACCACCCGACGCGCCTGGGCGCGGACCGCTGGGTCGCCGTCATCGGTGCCCATGCCCATGCCAGGAAGCGCGGCTTCGACGGCCCGGTGCTGACCGTCATGGTCGGCACGGCGGTGACGGTGGACGCGCTGTCGGCCGGCGCCGAATTTCTCGGCGGCCTCATCCTGCCCGGCCACGGCATCATGCTGCGCGCTCTCGAAGGCGGCACGGCCGGCCTGCGCGTACCCACCGGCGAGGTGCGCGACTTCCCCACCAACACCAGCGACGCGCTGACCACGGGTGGCACCTTCGCGATCACCGGCGCCATCGAACGCATGTTCCGCCTGCTGACCAAGCGCGAGGGCCGCGAGCCCCTGCTGCTGATGACGGGTGGTGCCGGCTGGAAAGTGGCCCCGGCGCTGGACGCGCCCCATGAACTCGTCGAAGGCCTGATCTTCGACGGCCTGCTGGCCATCAATTCGGTGCGGAGCTGACGAGGTCGAGGAGATCGGGCGCAGGACCGCCGCAACTTCGGCCGAGCGCGACGGCGCGGCCTCGCGTCGCGCCGGCGTCCGATGAACACGCACGCCGGCCCACTCACCACTTTTGAGGATGGCACTCCAGGCCGCCCCCGGCATCGTGCTCCCTCGCCGGGGGAGCTCAACCGCGATGGGGACAAATACGAAAAGGCCGCCTCCCGCTGTGGGTGAGGCGGCTTGACAGCATGCAGTTGATCAGGAGCCGTCGGAAAAATGGGACAGCAGCGTGCAGGCTATCGCGTCGCCCACCCATGCCCTGCCCTCGTCGCTGGCCAGCCAGTTGACGGCGGCGTCATAGTTGCCATCGATGGGATGACATGCGAAGTATTTGCCGGTGGCTTCTTGAGTGAATTCGGCAAGGCAACTGTCCAGCCGCCAACCCGTGCTGCCGGGCGGAGTCGGCGGCGATGTCAGGACGGCCGTTCTCGTACCAACAGGCGCAGGCTTCGGGCAGGGCGCACAGGTGGCACGGACCGCAAGAACATCGCGCGGGGGCGGCGGTGCCGGTGGCAGAACCCCGCCGCTGATGGCGAAGTCCGGTTGTGGCGTGTCGTACCACTCAGCGGCGTCGCAGGTGATCGTCCCCGGTTTTGCCTCTGACACCTTGACCCACACGTATCGATGAAGCGTCGTCACATTGCCCTCCTTGGCGGTAGATTGCGTTACCGACGGTAACGCTCGCAGAGGATAGTCAGCCGTGTTTGATTTGCCTATTGGCCGTTTAGCTCAAGCCATAGGGATAAGCCTGGTCGCCCTCCTGGTGGCCTGCAAGCCCGCCAAGGAAGCGGATCGCGCACCTGCCGCCGTCGAAGTGGTGTTTCTGACCCGCGGCGACGCAGCGAAGGACAGCTATTTCCAGCGCTTCTCCGCAGCGCTGAAGAAGCTGTATCTGCGCGCACCGGACCAAGTCCGTGTCGTCGCACTGAGCATGCCCGCTGACCCGGCCGACATCCCTGCCGCCCTGCAACGCGCCGCGGCACGTCAGCCCATGCTGTTCGTCGCCCAGAACGGCACGCTGGCCCGTCAGGTGCGTCAGGCAGCACCGCATGCCCGACTGGTGTTCTCAAGCCGCGCCGACCCAGTGGAACTCGGGTTGATCACGCATCCGGTAACCCGGTCCGAACCGGCAACAGGACTGTCGATTCAAGACAGGCTGAACGCCAAACGTCTGGAGATGCTGCTGGACGCCTATCCGACGCTGCGCTCAGTCGCGGCACTCGGCGATGCGGAGTGGCTGGCATCACTGGCTGAAGAGCGCGCCGACATGGAGCGCGTCGCCGCGGGCCGCGGCGTGACTCTGCAGGTCCTCAGTGCCACATCCGTCGAGGCTGCCCTCGCGTTGGTGGATGTACCCGCGCATGCGAGCATCCAGGCTTGGTGCCTGCCGCGCACGACCTTGACCTTGGACGCCCGACTCGGCCAGCACATCACCGCTCTCGGAAAGCCGGTCATGGCCGCATATACACCCGACGTGTACACGTTTGCTCATCTGTCCTATGCCTACGACAGTGACTTCGTCGCGCCGGCCTTGGCCGAATTGGTGGCCCGGGTTGCGGGGGGCGAGGCGCCGCAGGACATACCGATTCAGACACCACAGCGTTTCCAACTTGCCGTGCGCATCCCCACCGACCCCAGGTTCCCGCCGCTGAACGCCGACGTGGTGCGGCGCGCCGACCTCGTCCTGCGGCCATGAGCGCTTCGTTCTCTCAAGAACGCTGGATGTCGCCCCTGGCCCGCCGCTACGCGCTGCGGCTGTGCGGCCTGACGCTGCTCATGCTGCTGATCTCGGGCGTCACGGAAATGGTTTTTAGCTACCGCGAGGCGCGCGAGCACATCGCGGCGCTGCAGTCGGTGCAGGCCGAAAGCGCCGCGCGCGAGATCGGCAGCTACCTGGGCGGCATAGAGGCTGGACTGCGCGACGTGGCCAAGATGCCCTGGGGGACGGCAGAGTTCGGCCCCGCACAGCGCCGCGAGGAGTTCTACCGCCTGATGCAAATGGTGCCAGCCATCGTCGAGTTGCAGGCGCTGGACGCCCAGGGCCGTGAGCAGTTGTGGCTGTCGCGCAGCGCACCCATGCGTACCGGCTCGGGCCGGCAAGTGGACGAAAGCGAGCGACTGGCGGTATCGGCGCAGCAGCCGCTGCGCCGTGGCCCCACCTTCTTCAACGAAGCCCAACTGCCCGCCATGCGCATAGCGGCCTTCGACGGCCAGGGTGCGGTGTCGGCCGTGGTGGACCTGCGCCTGCTCGGCGAGATCGTCGCGCGGATGGGCTCAGCCCACGGTGGCCAAGCCTTCATCGTGGACGGCGCAGGCCGGTTGATCGCCCACACCCACGCCACCGAGGTGCTGGCGCGGCGCTCTCAGGCCGAACCTGATGCGGTGCGCGAAGCTCGCGCTGCCCTGGCCTCGGGCGGACGGCTGTCGGGCGAGTCCACGGCCGACGCGCAGGGCCGGCCGGTCATCGTCTCGGCGGCACAGGTGCCGGAGACAGGCTGGCTGGTGTTCGTGGAACAGCCTCGGCGCGAGGCATTGGAGCCCGTATTCGCCACACTGGCACGTACGCTGGTCCTGATGGCGGTGGGTGGCGGTTTGGCAGCGCTACTGGGCACGCTGTTTGCGCGCCGCATGGCCGCACCTATCGTGGCGCTCAAGGCGGCTACCGCACGCATCCTGTCCGGTCAGTTGGAGGCCGACATTCCACGCCCCTACACCTCGCGACGCCAGGATGAGGTGGAGGATCTTGCAGGCGACATCAACCAGCTGACCCACCGTCTGCGCGACCTCTACGCCAGCCTCGAAGCCAAGGTCGCCGCCCGCACCCAGGAACTCTCAGACGCCCGCGACGTCCTCGAAGACCGCGCCCACGAAATCGACCTGCTGAACCAGCGCCTGATGACCCAGCTCGACGAGCTCTCGCAGCGCAAGGACGAGGCCGAGCGGGCCAATGCGGCCAAGACCCGCTTTCTCGCGGCCGCCAGCCATGACCTGCGCCAGCCCATGCACTCGATCAGCCTGCTCATCGGCGTGCTGCGCACCCGCCTGAGCGATCCGGCGCAGATCGACCTCGCCGACAAGGTGCAGTCTTCCGTCACGACCATGGAGAACCTGTTCGGCAACCTGCTGGACATCTCCAAGCTCGACGCCGGCGCCGTGCATCCCCACATCGAGGAGGTGGACCTGGGCTGGTTGCTCGATCGCGCGGCGCAGACCTGGTTGCCGCAGGCCCAGGAAAAGGGGCTGAGCCTGCGCGTGCGGCCCGGCCGCTGGGTGGTGAGGGGCGACGCGACGCTGCTGGAACGCATCGTCGGCAACCTTCTCGCCAATGCCATCCGCTACACCCGCAGCGGCGGCGTGCTGGTCGGCTGCCGCCGCCGCGGCGAGCATTGCGAGCTGCAGATCTGGGACACCGGCCCCGGCATCGCGGAAGAGCACCGCGAGGCCATCTTCGAGGAGTTCTTCCGCATCGGCGCACCCGGCACGGGGCAGGAAAAGGGCCTGGGGCTGGGCCTGTCCATCGTGCGCCGCTGCGTGCACATCCTCGGCTATTCGATCGCCGTGCAGAGCCGCGAGGGGCGGGGCTCGGTGTTCAAGGTCACCCTGCCGCTGGCCGCCGGCGCCGCGGCCCTGCATGACATCAGCAGCACCATGGACACCACGCCGCAGGCGCTGGAGGGCAATTTCATCGTCGTCGTCGACGACGAGGCCACCAATCGCGAGGCGGTGCGCGACGCGCTGCTGGCGGCCGGCTGCCACGTCGTCATCGCCGCCAGCGGCGACGAGGCGCTGCTGCAGTTGCGCGACCATCTGCGCACGCCCGACCTCATCCTGACCGATTTCCAGCTCGGCACCACGGGCGATGGCCTGGACGTGATCCGCCGGCTGCGCGCCCACTACGACGAGCAAATCCCCGCCCTCGTCGTGACGGCCAACACGGATGCCCGCCTGCTGGCCGAGACCAACGCCCTGGGTGCCGGCCTGCTGCACAAGCCCGTCGGCCTGCAGCGCCTGCTGCTGGCCTTGAAGGAGTCGCTGGAGACGGCGGCCGGCTAAGCGTCGAAGCGCAGGCCCATGCGGCCGGCGGCCACGATGGCCTGGGTGCGGGTGGTGACGTTCAGCGCGCGCAGCACGGCCGAGGTGTGGGCCTTCACGGTGCTCAGCGACAGGTCGAGCTCGCGGCCGATCAGCTTGGCAGGCTTGCCCTGCAGCAGCAGATGCAGGACCTCGGCCTGGCGCGAGGTGAGCCCCAGGTCGGCGGGACGGCGCGAGGCGGTGCCCGCGGTCGATTCGGCGCCGGCCGGCGCGGCGGTCACCATCGGCGTGACGGCAGCGGCAACGGGCGCCACCGCCGGCGGCGTGGCCGGCGCCGGGTTGCGCGCCGCCAGGAACACGCTGGGCGGCAGATAGATGCCCTTGGCGAGGATGAGCTTGAGCGCGCCGATCATGACCGCCGAGGTCGAGCTCTTGGGAATGAAGCCCATGGCACCGGCGTCCAGGGCCGCGAGCACGGTGTCCTTGTCATCGGCCGAGGACATGACGACGACGGGCATCTCGGGGTGGGCCTCGCGCAGCCGCCGCACGCCCTCCAGGCCCGAGGCGCCCGGCAGGCCCAGGTCGATGAGGACAAGATCAGCGGCGCCGCGCGCCTCGATGACGGCAACCGCTTCCTCGCAGCTGCCGGCCTCCCAGGTTTCCAGGGGCTGCACGAGGGGGCGCAGCAGCAGGGCAATGCCCTCCCTGAACAAAGTGTGGTCGTCGACGAGCAGGACTCTCATGGGGCGCAAAAGGTACAGACCGATATTAGCGAGCAATGGGGATCGCCAGCCCGCCGCGGCATTGGGCTTTTGGATAGGCCTCAATGGCAAGCCATGCTCACAAACCCTCACAACCGGAATCGCCGCGGGGCGGACCTGACCCGCCTGTCGAGCGGCAGGTGCGGCAACGCCACTGGGCCATCTGGCCGGGCCGTCTGGAGGAGGCGCGAAGCCGCGGCGGCGGCCAAACTTGCCAGCAAATCAACCGCTGTCATCGCCACGGCTCAGGGAGATCTTCATCATGCTGACCGCACTCCAGACCCCCTCAAGCGCCACACGCCCCCTGGCAAGCGCCGCATCCTCCGTGCAGACCTGCCAGGTGCTGGCTGCCCTGCCCCAGCCCATGCTGGTCGTGCGGCCGGACCGGCGTCTGCTGTTTCGCAACCGCGGTGCCGAGGGCCTGCTCCGTGATCGACGCGTGGATGTGAGCGCCGATCACCTGATGCATATCGGCCAGCTCGACGCCACGCGGCTGGAGGCGCCGTTGCGCCTGGCCCAGGCTGGCTCCACCTCCTATGTCGGCCTGTGGTTCACACCACAGATCAGCACCGGCTGGATGCACATCATGCCCCTGCCCGACGACCTCGCGGCCAGCGCCGGCTGGCCCTCAGACGCGGTGCTGCTGGTCATCCACCTCGACCAGCCCGCCTTGACCCAGGCCGCCCGCATCGACGCGCTGGCCCGCCACAGCCGCCTCAGCGCCACCGAGCGCCATGTGCTGATGCTGCTGGGCGACGGCATGACGGTCGAGATCGCCGCGACTCATCTCGGCCTGTGCCTGTCGACGCTGCGCAGCCATGTGCGCAACCTGCTCGGCAAGACGCAGGCATCGACGCTGATGCAGCTGCTGCGCTGGGTGGGCAGCGGCCAGGCCCTGCCGCATTGAGGGCTCAGACTGCCGGCGGGCGCCGGTTCTCCCGCAGCGCCGCCACCTCCGCCCGCAGCGCGCCCACCTCGGCGTGCAACTGGCGCAGGATGTCGTGCTCGATGCGCCGCTCGGTCGTCTCCACCCACATCGCCGCGATGGCGGCGGTGACGAGGGAGAGCACGGCGTAGCCGAGCAGCACGACGAAGACGGAGAAGATCTTGGCGGCCGGGGTGCTGGGCACGATGTCGCCATAGCCCACGGTGGCGGCCGTCGTGAAGGCCAGCCAGAGGCCGTCGCCCAGGGAGTGAACGCGCGGCTCCAGCGCCCAGAAGCCGACGCCGCAGAAGCACAGCACCGCGAACGCCAGCAGCAGCAGATAGCCCAGGCCGCCGCGGGTGATCCAGGGCCGCAGCGTCCAGACCATGCGCACCAGGCTGAGCAGGGCCACGGCCAGCCGCACGGCCAGGCTGATCGACGAGTCCATGCTGGCGGGCAGCAGGGCCGCCAGCACGAAGCCGGCGATCAGTGCCAGGTCCAGCACATTGCGCCGCAGGTGCTGGCGCGGGTGGTCGAGATGGGTGGCCACCCGCCACAGCGCCAGCGCGAGGATGCCGGCCGCCGTCAGGTAGATGGCCGTGGCCAGCGGCGTGGGCAGCTGCTCCAGCAGCTCGATGTAGAAGGCAGGGATGGTGGCCAGCAGGGCCACGACAACGGGCCAGCGCCAGCGTGATCGCTCGCGCACGGCGGCCGCGCTGGTGCCCGGCGGATGCGCCAGACCCCAGGTGCGCGAAGACGGATGGACGGCCATGCGCCCAGCCTAAGCGACCGTCGGCCTGGCCGGCTTGCGCCAGCGCAAGCCGGCGACGCTTCGGCGGGCGTCGAACCGGCCGCAGGGCCCGTTCGCGGTCCCGCCTCAGAGGATGAAGCGGGAGAGATCCTCGTTGGCCGCCAGCGCGCCCAGCTTGGCATCCACGGCCGCCGCGTCGATGACCACGGTCTGACCGGCGTTGCGCGGTGCGTCGAAGCTGATCTCGTCGAGCAGCCTCTCCATCACCGTGGCCAGGCGTCGCGCGCCGATGTTCTCGGTGCGCTCGTTGACCTCGAAGGCGATCTCGGCCAGGCGGCGGATGGCACCGGGCTGCAGGTCCAGCGTGACGCCCTCGGTCGCGAGCAGGGCCTGGTACTGCTTGACAAGGCTGGCGTGGGTGCTGGTCAGGATGGCCTCGAAATCGGCCACCGACAGCGAGTCCAGTTCGACGCGGATGGGCAGCCGGCCCTGCAGCTCGGGAATGAGGTCGCTGGGCTTGGCGAGGTGGAAGGCACCGCTGGCGATGAAGAGGACATGGTCGGTCCGCACCATGCCGTATTTGGTCGACACCGTCGTGCCTTCCACCAGCGGCAGCAGGTCGCGCTGCACGCCCTGGCGCGAGACCTCGGCGCCGCCGTTCTCCTGGCGCGAGGCCACCTTGTCGATCTCGTCGATGAAGACGATGCCCATTTCCTGGGCATTGACCAGGGCGGTGGCGCGGATCTCTTCCTCGTTGACGAGCTTGGCGGCCTCCTCGTCGACCAGCAGCTTCATCGCCTCGGCGATCTTGAGCTTGCGGGTCTTCTTCTGGTGGCCGCCGAACTGGCTGAACATGCCCTTCAGCTGCTCGGCCATGTCCTCCATGCCGGGCTGGTTGCCGAAGGGCGTCAGCACCTCCAGGCTGGGCTTGGGCGCCAGCAGGTCGAGCTCGATGTCCTTGTCGTCGAGCTGGCCCTCGCGCAGGCGCTTGCGAAAGGCCTGGCGCGTCGGGTTGTCGCTGTCCTTGTCGGTTCGGGAGCCGGGCAGCAACACGTCCAGGATGCGCTCCTCGGCGGCATCCTCGGCACGGGTCTGGCAGCGGCGCATGGCGACCTCGCGCTCCTGCTTGACGGCGACCTCGACGAGGTCGCGCACGATGGAGTCCACGTCCTTGCCGACATAGCCGACCTCGGTGAACTTGGTCGCCTCGACCTTGATGAAGGGCGCGCCGGCCAGCCGGGCCAGGCGGCGGGCGATCTCGGTCTTGCCGACGCCGGTCGGGCCGATCATCAGGATGTTCTTGGGCGTGATCTCGCCGCGCAGCTTCTCGTCGACCTGCTGGCGGCGCCAGCGGTTGCGCATGGCGATGGCGACGGCGCGCTTGGCGGCCTGCTGGCCGACGATGTGGCGGTCGAGTTCGGAGACGATCTCCTGGGGCGTCATCGAACTCATTCGAGCACCTCGAGGGTGTGGTTCTGGTTGGTGTAGATGCAGATCTCGCCGGCGATCTCGAGCGACTTCTTGACGATGTCGGCGGCGCTCAGCTCGGTGTTGGCCAGCAGGGCCTTGGCGGCAGCCTGGGCATAGGCACCGCCGGAACCGATGGCGACGATGCCCTGCTCGGGCTCCAGCACGTCGCCGTTGCCGGTGATGATCAGCGAGGCCGTCCTGTCGGCCACGGCCAGCATGGCCTCCAGGCGGCGCAGCACGCGGTCGGTGCGCCAGTCGCGCGTCAGCTCGACGGCCGCGCGCACGAGGTGGCCCTGGTGCTTTTCCAGCTTGGCCTCGAAGCGCTCGAACAGCGTGAAGGCGTCGGCCGTGGCGCCGGCGAAACCGGCCAGCACCTGGTCGCGGTAGAGCTTGCGCACCTTGCGGGCGCTGGCCTTGACGACGGTGTTGCCCAGGGTGACCTGGCCATCGCCGCCGATGGCGACCTGCCAGCCGGTGGGCGTCTGGCGGCGTACCGAGACGATGGTGGTGCCGTGGTAGACGGCAGAGGAGGAATCAGAGGACATAGCCGTTCCAGTTGAGGACCGGCCCGAGTTTCGCAAGGCCGGATCAGTTGATTCTGACCTTCACCTTCGCGTGCTCGTTGATGCCCATGGCGCCGAAGAACAGCGCGACCAGGCGGTGGGCATCGTGGAAGATGACCGAGCGGTTCTCGCTGCGGCGCTGCAGCACCCAGTTCAGCAGGTCGCCGGCCGCCATGAAGTCCAGGCGAATCAGCTTGGTGCAGGAGATGTTGATGACGCTGGCCTCGCCGACTTCGCCGGACATCACGCGCAGGTTGTCGGAAATGTCGCCGCTCAACTGGCCCATCAGCTCGAGCTGGACCAGGCTGGCCTCGGCCACGCTGGTGTCCAGGAAGGTGGACTGGGCCTCGCTCTGCATGGTGCTGGTGGCGGGGCTGTTGGTCGACGAGCCTTCGCCGCCGATGCGCACGCGACACTTGGCGCGTTCCCAGGACGGCGGCGACACCTCGTAGGTCACGCAGTAGTCGATGGCGGCCTCGTCGAACTGGTCGGGCCGGTTGGCCAGGCGCAGGGCTTCGAGGCGAAGCATCCACAGTGCCGGGTCGGTGTCGCGCTCGCCGACGGGGGCGAGTTCCTTGAGCTGGTTCAGGAAGCGGTCACCGCCGATCCAGCGCTGGTCGACCGCCTGCTGGGCCCAGGTGCGGAACAGCTGGCGCAGCTGGATGGCGGCATCGATCTCGACCCCCTCCGCCACGCCCCAGTCGAAGACCCAGGGCATGGGCAGGGTCTCGCTGCGCTTTTGCAGCACGGCCACGTCCTCGGCCGTCAGCGTGGACGGCGCCGTCCAGCTGACCTGGCTGGCCTTGGCCATCGGCGAGCGGTTGGACTGGCGCGTGGACTCCGCCACCAGCTTGGGCATGGAGAACCACTGCGGCGCCGACAGACCGAACTGCTGCGCATACTCGACGGCCAGCACCTCGAACTTGCCCTGGGCACCGGTGGCGCGGTAGTGGTCGAACAGCACCAGCCAGGTTTCGCCGTGCAGGTTGCGGCTGCCGCCCGGGCGCACCAGGTCGGTCAGCGCGCGCTCGCTGTTCTCGTAGTCGGCATTCGCGAAGGCGATGACGGCCTCGTCGAGCTCGGGGTCGTGCACGACCTCCTGCACCTCGACATCGGGCGTGGACTCGGCCAGCGTGAAGGACAGGGGCATGTCCAGCGGCGGCAGATCGGGCAGGCGGCTGGCCGGCGAGTCGGACAGCGGCGGAATGGCCGCGCCCATGGTGACGGCCGCCGGCGGCGTCGGCGCCTGCAGGCGCTCGACCTCGCGCGGCGTGGAGAACTCGCTGACGCGACCGCCGTCGGGCGGTGGTGCGGCGACGGTGGGCGAAAAAGCCGCCGGTCGCGTGCTGGTCTCGAAGAAACCGGGCTGCTGCTTGGGCACGGCCTGCGTCGTCGCAAAGCTCTCGCCCACCATCTGCTGCTCGATCTCGTCGATCTTGGCCTTCACGCCGAGATCGATCTTGGAATTCGGCTCGCTGATGCGCTCGTCATCGCCCAGCTTGGACGGCTGCGAGGCCAGGGCCGCGAGCTGCTCGGGCGTCAGGCCCTCGCGGCGGATGCGCCGCAGCATGTCGAGCTCGCGCTTGCGCACGAAGTCGTTGCGGCGCTTGCGCTCCACCATGGCGCGCAGCTCGGCCTTGGCGAGGTCGCCTTCGGGGTCGTCCTGGCGCGAATTGATCTCGGCCCAGTCCGTCGTCGGGTTGGCGACGAAGCGCGCAACCTTGCGGAAGAAGCTGTCGCCTTCCTTGGGGTCTGCGGGCTTGGATTCGGACATGGGCGTGAGTGGAGGTTAATCCCCGAACATCTTCTGCTTGAGCTCGCGGCGCTGTTGCGCTTCGAGGGACAGCGTCGCGGTCGGGCGGGCGATCAGGCGGCCGAGGCCGATAGGTTCGCCGGTCTCGTCACAGTATCCATAGTCGCCGCTGTCCAGTCGTGCGATGGATTGCACGATCTTCTTCAGCAACTTGCGCTCACGGTCGCGTGTACGCAACTCCAGGGCGTGTTCTTCCTCGATCGTGGCACGGTCGGCCGGGTCGGGGACGATGGTGGTGTCCTCGCGCAGGTGCTCGGTCGTCTCGCCCGCGTTGGACAGCACGCCGTCTTTCAGCTCGGTGAGCTTGTTGCGGAAGAACTCGATCTGCTTGGCATTCATGTACTCCGAGTCCGGCATGGCCAGGACTTCGGCGTCGGTCAGCTCGGCGCCCGATTTGCTCTTCCAGGCGTTGGCCAGCTTGGGGTCGCCCTTGGCGGCCACGCGCGGCGTTTCATCGGCCTGGTTCGCACCCCGCGCAGGGGGTTTCGGCGGGGCGAAGCGGTCGGCAAAGCGATTCGCGGGCGCGGGCGCTTCCAACATGGCGACGTCGGCGCCGGCATCGGTTTTCTTCGCGCCCTTGGGGGCGGTTTTGGGGGCCGGGGTCTTGCTCACTGTCTTCTCCTCGCTCAGGGCTTGCATCGGCGCGGTGTCAGACCTTGATCCCACTGCTTTTCAGCCGGCAGCCCAATTTTGAGCGCGGCGGATTGTAGCCATGCAGATTCGTCGGTCTGTAGCCTGCCGAAAACGACGTTCCCGGCAGCCAAAAACATCACGCCAGGCAACCTTCCAAGCCTTGCATCAATACCTCTTTCGGCAGGTCGATGCCAATGAACACCATCTTGCTCTGCTTTTTCTCTCCGGGCATCCATTTCGGGCCCAGATCGGACCCCATCATCTGGTGGACGCCCTGGAAGATGACCTTCTTGTCCGTGCCTTTCATGTGTAGGACACCCTTGTATCTCAGCATCTTGGGGCCGTAGACCTGCACGATGGCCCCGAGGAAATCCTCGAGCTTGGCCGGGTTGAAGGGCTTTTCCGAGCGGAACACGAAACTCTTGACATCATCGTCGTGATGATGGTGGTGGGGATGGTCGCAATGCTCGCCATGCTCATGATCGTGGTGGTCGTGATCATGATGATGGTGGTCGTGATCGTCTGCCTTGAGGAAATCGGGGTCGATTTCCAGCTTGGCGTTCAGATTGAAGCCGCGCAGGTCGAAGACCTTGGACAGGGCCACCTCGCCGAAATGGGCGGTCTGGATGGGCGCCCGGGGGTTCATGTGCTTGATGCGGTGCGTCAGGGCTTCCACGGCGGCCGGTTCGACCAGGTCACTCTTGCTGACGAAGATCTGGTCGGCGAAACCCACCTGCATGCGGGCTTCCTGGCGGGTGTCGAGCTGGGCGTCGGCGTGCTTGGCGTCCACCAGGGTCAGGATGGAGTCCAGCAGATAGCTCTCGGCGATCTCGTCGTCCATGAAGAAGGTCTGGGCGACGGGGCCGGGGTCGGCCAGGCCGGTGGTCTCGATGACGACGCGTTCGAAGTCCAGCTCGCCCTTGCGGCGCTTGGCGGCCAGGTCGCTCAGCGTCGTGCGCAGGTCTTCGCGGATGGTGCAGCAGACGCAGCCGTTGCTCATCTGGATGATCTGCTCGTTGGTGTCCGACACCAGGATGTCGGTGTCGATGTTCTCCTCGCCGAACTCGTTCTCGATGACGGCGATCTTCTGGCCGTGGGCCTCGGTCAGCACCCGCTTGAGCAGCGTGGTTTTGCCGGCACCGAGGAAGCCGGTCAGGATGGTGGCGGGGATGAGACCTTTGTCAGACATGGCGGAGACCGTTTCGAAAGAAGGCAGCCAAGATAGGGGCTAGGCGCCGGGAAGCAAGAGCTGATGACGGGGTTTGTCAAACCAATCGGCTATTCTGTCCCTTCCGCAATACCCTGACAGCGTCCCTTGAGCGAACCGCATTCAGGCAGGCCCCCAGTTCGCGGGGCCGCCAAACACCCGCCCGAGGCACGTGGCCTGCTGGAGCGCATGCTGGAGTTCCTGCACCCCGGCCCCGACTCCAAGACCGAACTGATCGAGACCCTGGCCGAGGCCGAGCAGCGCGAGCTGATCGAGCCCGAATCGCGCCAGATGCTGGAAGGCGTGCTGCGCATGGCCGAGCTGTCGGCCGGCGATGCCATGGTGGCCGCGCCGCGCATGGACCTGCTGGACATCGACGCGCCCTATGACGAGCTGCTGGGCATCGTCATCGACAGCGGCCATTCGCGCTTTCCCGTCTATGAAGGCGGCCGCGACAACATCATCGGCATCCTGCTCGCCAAGGACCTGCTGAAGATGCAGCGTGCGCCCGAGCTGAATCTGCGTGCCCTGCTGCGCCCCACCGTCTTCGTGCCCGAAAGCAAGGGGCTCAACGAACTGCTGCGCGACTTCCGCTCCAACCGCAACCACCTCGCCATCGTCATCGACGAATTCGGCAACACGGCCGGCCTCATCACCATCGAGGACGTGCTCGAGGAAATCGTCGGCGAGATCGAGGACGAGTTCGACGAGAAGGACGGCGAATCGGGCCTCTACACGCTGGCCGACGGCAGCCTGCGCGTCGCCGGCGACGCCAGCATCGCGGCCGTCAACGGCGCCTTCAGCCTGGCCCTGCCCGACAACGACTTCGACACCATCGGCGGCCTGGTCGCCCACGAGCACGGCCGCGTGCCGCGCCGCGGCGAGGTGGTGACGGTGTCCGGCCTGGACTTCGCCGTCATGCTGACCCGGGGCGGCGCCGTGCGCTGGTTCAAGGTCACGCGCGCGCCCGAAGACGAGACCGAAGCGTGAGCGGCCTGCGCGCCGCGCTGATCGCGCTGGTCGCGGGCGTGCTGCACACCGGTGCCTTCGCGCCGACGGGCGCCTGGTGGCTGCAGACCATCGCCTTGGCCCTGCTGTTCGCCGTCGTCGACAGCGCTTCGCCCAAGCGAGCGGCCCTGCTGGGCGCGCTGTTCGGCTTCGGCTGGCTGGCCTCGGGCCTGTGGTGGCTGCATATCAGCATGCACCAGTTCGGTGGCATCCCCTGGATCGCGGCGGCGCTGGCGGTGGCCCTGCTGGCCGCCTTTCTCAGCGTCTACTACGCGCTGGCCCTGGGCCTGACCGCGCGCTGGATGCCGCCGGGCCGCTGGCGGCTGCTGGCCCTGGTGCCGGCATGGCTGCTGGCCGAACTGGCGCGGGCCACCTGGCTGAGCGGCTTCCCGTGGATCGCCTCCGGCTATGCCCACAGCGTCGGCCCGCTGGCCGGCTGGGCGCCGTGGGTGGGCGTCTACGGCATCTGCGGATTGGGCGCGCTGGCCGCGGCCGGCCTGGTGCTGCTCAAGCGCCGCGCCACGGCCTGGGCGGCGCCGGCCCTGGCCATTCCGCTGGCCGGCCTGCTGCTGCCCCAGGACTTCACCACGTCGACCGGCCGCATCAGCCTGTCCCTGGTGCAGCCCAGCATCCCGCAGGACCAGAAGTTCGACGCCGCCCGCTTCTCCGCCAACCTGGAGATCCTGGCCCGGCTCATCGAATCGGCCCGCGGCCAGGTCGTCATCACGCCCGAGTCCGTCGTGCCGCTGCCCCTGGCCGAACTGGACCGCGCGACGTTGACGCGCCTGTCCCGACCCGACCACCCGGCCCTGCTCGGCGCCTTCCTCGGCAATGCCGACGAGGGCTTCGTCAATTCCGTCGTCGGCCTGGGCAGCGACTACCACTACGGCAAGCGCCATCTGCTGCCCTTCGGCGAGTTCATCCCGCCCGGCTTCGGCTGGTTCGTGCATGCCATGAACATCCCGCTGGAGGACCAGGCCCGCGGCGACCACCAGCATCCCTGGGCCGTCGCCGGCCAGAAGCTGCGGCCGCTGATCTGCTACGAGGACTTGTTCGGCGAAGACCTGGTGGCCAGTGCCACCGGCCCGGATGCCGCGACGATGTTCGTCAACGTCAGCAACCTGGCCTGGTTCGGCACCACCATGATCCTGGACCAGCATCTGCAGTTCTCGCAGATGCGCGCCCTGGAATTCCAGCGCCCGGTCGCCCGCTCCACCAACACCGGCGCCACCGCCGTCGTCGACCACCGCGGCCACATCACGATGCGCCTGCCGCCGCTGGTGCGCGGCGTGCTGGAGGCCGAGGTGGAAGGCCGTGCGGGCTCGACGCCTTATGCGCGCTGGCTGGCCGCTTTCGGCCTGTGGCCGCTTTGGACGGCAGCCGGCGTGTCGCTGCTGCTGCTCGCCGCCGCCGCCCGGCGGCCTCGCCCGGAAACGCCATGAAGAACCGCCCCCTGATCGCCTGCCTCGTCGCCAGCATCGCGGCGACGGCTTCGCTGCCCGCGCTGGCCGGCGACGCCGCACTGCCGCTGCCCGAGATCTACCGCGCCACGCTGCCATGCCTAGTTCATGTGTTCCAGGTGCCAACCCCGGGAGAACGGCGAGATCTCTTCAGCGAACTGCTGGGCGGCAAGTCCGCGCCTCGATCCAAGGCCGAACCCGCCGAAGCGCGCGAGACCCGGCGGGAGGCCCCCAACGGCCTGGGCATGATCTGGGGTGATGGCAGCTTGGTGTTGACCGCCGAGTTCCTCGTGACGGGCAGCAAGCGCGAAGAGCAGGCCCGACGGGAGTTCGTGCTCGAGACCGCCAACGGACGCCGGCTGGAAGCCAAGCTGCAGGCCATCGATCGCACCAGCGGCGTCGCGCTGCTCAAGGCCCAGGTGCCGCTGGGCCCTGCCTGCCGCTTCGGCGACTCGGCGCCGCTGGAAGTCGGGCAGACTGTCGTCGCCATCGGCAATGTGCACGGGCTGCGGCTGCTGATGTCGCAGGGCATCGTCAGCGCGCTGACGGATGCCGACCCTGCCGGATCCACGGGCGCCGATCTCGCCATCCTGACGACGACGGTGTCCGGCGCCGGCATGGCGGGCGGGCCGCTGCTGGACCTGCAGGGCCGCGTGATCGGCATGCATCAGGCCATGCTCGTGGGCAGCGGGGGCGCCGAGGGCATTGCCGTTGCGCTGCCGATCCGGCGTGTGCTGGCCGCCGCCGATGAGCTGGCGCGCTACGGCAAGGTCCAGCGCAGCCGACTGGGCTTGCAGGCCGAGGACGAACGCCTGCCCCTCGGCAAGGCCGCCTTGCTCGAGACCCGGCGCGTGCCCGTCGTCAGCAGCGTGGTGGCAGGTGGCCCGGCCGAGCGGGCGGGGCTGAGCGTCGGCGACCGGCTGATTGCCATCGACGCGGCGCCGCTGGCAGACGCCGCGGACCTCCGCCGTCGCGTGAGCGCCAGCCGTCCCGGCACCGCGCTGCGCATCGACCTGGAACGCAATGGCGCTCGTCGAGCCGTCACGATCACCACTGAAGCCATCAGCGGCGACTGAGCCCGCCGACCTCGCCACCTAGAATCGGCGGCACCCCTGCCAGGCAGCTCGCCGGCCCGGCACTCCCCGAGACCTCGAGAAACACCACCGTGCTGACCTTCCAGCAAATCATCCTGACGCTTCAGGACTATTGGTCCCAACAGGGCTGCGCCCTGCTCCAGCCCTACGACATGGAAGTCGGCGCCGGCACCAGCCACACCGCCACCTTCCTGCGCGCCCTGGGCCCCGAGCCCTGGAAGGCCGCCTATGTTCAGCCCAGCCGCCGCCCCAAGGACGGCCGCTACGGCGACAACCCGAATCGCCTGCAGCACTACTACCAGTACCAGGTGGTGCTCAAGCCCGCGCCGGCCAACATCCTGGAGCTCTACCTCGGCTCGCTGGAAGCCCTGGGCTTCGACCTGAAGAAGAACGACGTGCGCTTCGTCGAGGACGATTGGGAGAACCCGACGCTCGGCTGCTGGGGCCTGGGCTGGGAGGTCTGGCTCAACGGCATGGAGGTGACGCAGTTCACCTACTTCCAGCAGGTCGGCGGCATCGACTGCAAGCCCATCACCGGCGAGATCACCTACGGTCTGGAGCGCCTGGCCATGTATCTGCAGGGCAAGGAATCGGTCTACGACCTGATCTACACCGACGGCTTGACCTACGGCGACGTCTTCCACCAGAACGAGGTCGAGCAGTCGACCTACAACTTCGAGCACAGCGACGTCGACTTCCTGCTCGGCGCCTTCGCCGCGCATGAAACGCAGTCCAAGAAGCTGATGGAGCACCAGCTGGCCCTGCCCGCCTACGAGCAACTGCTGAAGGCCGGCCACAGCTTCAATCTGCTGGACGCCCGCGGCGCCATCTCGGTCACCGAGCGCGCCGCCTACATCGGCCGCATCCGCAACCTGGCCCGCGCCGTCGCGCAGAGCTA
>CBHWBD010000006.1:0-66260 GCA_966111775.1 uncultured Comamonadaceae bacterium
TCCGCGTGACCGGCTACAACAAGCGCACCGACCTGCGCCTGGACATCCCGGCCGTGACCCTGGACTCGGCCAGCGTCAACACGCTGATCCTGACCGCTTCCGACGGCGGCGTGCTCGTCAACGGCATCAGCGTCGTCCAGAAGGGCGCCGTCAAGAACTTCGCCAACACCCAGAGCCGCGTGCGTACCGTCGCTGCCCTGACCAACGGCGGCACGGTGACCTCGGCCATCAACGGCCAGACCATGTTCACCGGCGCCATCAGCCCGCTGATCAGCGACTACGTGACGACGGCCTCCGGCGCCACCACGCTGTCGGTGCAAGTGGGTGGCGTGACCTACCCCTTCACGGCCCCGACGCTGACGGCCGGCAAGGACACCACGCTGCTGGTCTGGGGTGACGTCTCGGCGCCCAAGATGTCGGTGCTGGACGACGACAACCGCCTGCCCACCATCAGCGGCAACGTGAAGATCCGCATGGTCAACGCCATCGCCGCCCAGACGGCCGGTGTGTCGCTGAACGTCGACTTCAGCACCATCGCTTCCAATGTGCTGCCGGGTACGGCCTCCACGCCGAACAGCATCTCGTCCACGACGGCTTCGCAAGTCGACGTGACGGTGCCGACCTCGGCCACGCCGATCTACACCAACTCCACGCTGGCCTTCCCGGCCAACAGCGTCTGGACCTTCTTCGCCGTGCCCAACACGGCCACGACGGCCACGACCAACTCGCCGGTGCCGGGCATGTCCGCCCTGCCCAAGCGCGAGCGCCCGTAAGCGTCAGCAGACCTTCGCTGAGCCCCCGAGCCTCGCGGCCGGGGGCTTTTTTCTTGGCCGGTCGCGGCGAAGATTCGCGCATGCCCGCTCCAACTCGCATTCACCTGCAGCGCCTGCGCCTGCTCTGGCGCAGCGCCGGCTGGCCCAGCCAGGACCTGGTCGAGGTCGAGCTGCTGGCGGCCGGCTGGGTCGAGCGCCTGCAGGAGGCCGACGGCCGCGAGCGCCTGCGCGTCACCGATGCCGGCGTCGCCCACATCGCCGCCTCGCTGACCCGCAACCGCGCCGCGCGCGACGCCCACGAGGGTCTGGTCGAGCGCGTCGCCACCGAGATGCAGCGCGCCGGCCGCATCGCCTGGCGCGGCCTCACGCTGCGTGCCGGCCTGCCCGGTGAGGACGGCAAGACGCTGTGGGTCAACGCCATGCCCGACGTCTATTCCATCCGCCACAGCACGGTGGAGGACTACCTCGAGCCGGCCATCCACGAGATCAAGGTCAGCCGCGCCGACCTGCTCGGCGAGCTGCGCCGGCCGGCCAAGTCGGCCGCCTATCGGGCCCTGTGCGGCCAGTGCTGGTTCGTCATCAAGGCCGGCATCGCCCAGCCCGAGGAGATCCCGGCCGACTATGGCGTGCTGATTGGCCACGCCAACCACCTCGAGCTGGCCCGGCCGGCGCCCAAGCGCGCCCACAAGCCCGACTTCGCCACCTGGATGGCGCTGGCGCGTGCGACGCCCCTGGCCTCGCCCGAGGATCCGCAGTCCGAGCTCGCCTGAGAAGCTGCCCATAATCGCCGCGCCAGAACAAGGGGAGGCGCCATGATGCGCACGTGGAGGAAAAGGCTGGCCGGTGCCTGCCTGCTGTGGGGGCTGCTGGTCCCGGGGGCGCAAGCAGCGGACGCTCCCGCGGGGGCCAAGGGCGTGAGCTTTGCGCCGCCGCCCGCCTGGGTGGATGCCCAGGCCGTGCCGCTGGAGGCCGCCGCGCCGGCCGAGGGCGTGAGCCAGGGCCGCCACTATCTGCTGGCCGACCAGCAGGTGCGCGTCGCCGGCTCGACGCTGACCGACTACCACCATGTGGCCACCCGCGCCGTGAACGAGCGGGGCGTCGAGGACATTGCCAATGTGCAGATCCGCTTCGACCCCAGCTACCAGACCCTGACCGTGCACCGCATCGAGGTGAAGCGCGCCGGCCGCGTCGTCTTCCGCGTGGCGCCGGGCGGGCTGAAGCTGCTGCAGCGCGAAGCCAGCCTGGAGTCGCTGATCTTCGACGGCCGGCTGACGGCCCATGTGGCGCTGCAGGACGTGCGCGTCGGCGACGTCGTCGAGACGGTCTACAGCGTGCAGGGCAGCAATCCCGTCTTCGGCGGCAGCCGCTTCGGCAGCTTCGATTTCGACTGGGGCGTGCCGGTGGCCTACCGCCATGCACGCCTGCTCTGGCCCCAGGGCCGGCCGCTGCACTGGAAGCTGCACAACGACGCCAAGCCCGCCAGCGTCAGCGAAGCCAACGGCGAGCTGGACCATCGCTGGCGACTGCGCGACGTGCCGGCGCGGCTGGTCGACAACGACAGCCCCGGCTGGTACGACCCCTATGCCTGGGCCGAGTGGGGCGAGTTCGAGGACTGGGCCGCCGTGGCCCGCTGGGCCCTGCCGCTGTACCGCCTGCCGGCCGGCCCGGTGCCGGCTGTCGACCGCGAGGTCGCCCGCATCGCCGCCGCGACGACCGACCCCGAGCAACGCCTGCTGGCCGCCCTGCGCTTCGTGCAGCGCGAGGTGCGCTACCTCGGCATCGAGATGGGCGCCAACTCGCATGCGCCGCATTCGCCCGAACTGGTGCTGCAGCGCCGCTTCGGCGACTGCAAGGACAAGACCCTGCTCAGCCTCGCCCTGCTGCGTGGCCTGGGCATCCCGGCCCGGCCCGCCCTGGTGCACACCACGCTGCGCCAGGCCACCGCCGAGCGCCTGCCCACGCCGTGGGCCTTCAACCACGTGCTGGTGCAGGCCGATGTCGGCGGCCGGCGCGTCTGGCTGGACCCGACCCGCGCGCCGCAGGCGGGCAAGGGCATCGCGCAATGGGTGCAGGCCGACTTCGGCCGCGCCCTGCTGGTGGATGCCGACACGCGCGAGCTCGTGCCCATGGCCGGCGTCGAAGCCCGTGCGCTCAAGCGCGAGCTGCACGCCGTGCTGGACGCCAGCGCCGGCTACGACAAGCCCGCCACGCTCACCATCACGACGCACACCCAGGGCGAAGCCGCCGAGGTGCTGCGCAATGCCCTGGCCACCACGTCCCGCCAGGACCTGCAGAAGCAATACCTCGACTTCTATGCCGCGAGCTATCCGGGCCTGGCCGTGGACCAGCCCTTCACCACCCGCGACGACCTCGATGCCAACACGCTGGAACTGGTCGAGCACTACCGCATGCCCAGCTACTGGGTGCGCAACGACAAGCTGGCCCGCTGGACCGGCGAGCTCGAGGTGCCCGACCTGCACGAATGGCTGCGTCGCCCGCAGGGCCTGAACCGGCAGGGCCCGCTGGGACTGCGCCATCCGGTGGACTTCAAGCTCGTCAGCGAATTCCGCCTGCCCCAGGTCTGGGACATCAAGCCCGACAACCTCGTCTTCGAGGACCCCGCCTTCTTGCTGCAGCGCGAGGAGGCCTGGCACGACCGCAACGTCGTCGTGCTGACCGACCACTACCAGACCCGCGCCGACCATGTCGACGCGGCCGGCATGCAGCGCTACGTGGCCCAGCTCGACAAGGCGCGCGCGGGCATCAGCTACAACCTCTACCGCCAGGACGATGCCGCCCCGGCGCCCGCCGCGCCCAAGGCCCTGGGTAGCGACTCGCCGCACTGGCTGCCGCTGGTCGTCGGCCTGCTGACCCTGGGTGGCCTGGGCGTGCTGGCGCGGCGTCTCTACCGCTGGGACCCCGAGCCAGCGGCCTTGCACGGTGGGACCCAGCCGCACACGGCCCTGGGGGGCTGGCTCTGGCTGCCCCTGATCGGCCTGGCCGCGACGCCCTTCACCGTCGGCAAGGTGATCCTCGACTCGCTGCCGGCCCTGACCGTGCAGGGCTGGAGCACGCTGACCGTGGCGGCCTCGCCGAGCTACCACCCGCTGTGGGCGCCCCTGCTGCTCATCGAACTCGCCCTCAACCTCGCCCTCGTGGCCGGCGCCCTGCTGCTGCTCGTGCTGATGCTGAAGCGCCGCAGCAACATGCCGCGCATCTACATGCTCTGGCTGGCACTCGCGGCCGCGGCCTCTTTGGGCGACGCGCTGGCAACGCCGCTGATCCCGGCGCTGAGCGAGCGCTGGACGGCCAAGGACGCCGGGTTGGCCGTGCGTGCCTGCGTGTTCGCGGCCATCTGGATCACCTACTTCCGCAGCTCCGAACGCGTGCGGCTGACCTTTGTGCAACGCCTGAGCAAGGCACGGGCCGACGCCGCACAATCCACCTCAGCCAGTCCTGCCTGAGCCCGAGCCCATGGCCGCCACCGCCAACAAGACCGTCCCGAGCGCCGCCGACGTCGTGGCCCATTTCGCTGCCCAGCCCGAGGCGCGTGCCGCCGACTGCCGGGCGCTGGCCACGCTGATGCAGCGCGCCAGCGGCCACCCGCCGGTGATGTGGGGCCGCATGGTCGGCTTCGGCCATCACCACTACGTCTACGACAGCGGCCGCGAGGGCGACATCTTCGAGATCGGCTTCGCCAGCGGTGCCGGCGGCAAGGGCGACATCAGCCTCTATATCGGTGCGGGCGGCGCCGGACGCGAAGCCCTGCTGTCGCGCCTGGGCAAGCACCGCCAGGGCAAGGGCTGCGTCTACATCAAGCGCCTGGCCGACGTGGACCTGGGCGCGCTCGAAGCCCTCTGCGTGGCAGCGCTGAAGGACAAGCGCGCATGAGCATCGGTCCCCTGCTTGACGCGAACTGCCCACGCTGCGGTGGCGGCTTCGAATGCGGCGTGCAGGCCGGCCACTGCGCCTGCTTCGGCATCCGGCTGACCGAGAGGCTGCGCGTCGAGCTGGCCGAGCAGTACAGCGGTTGCCTGTGCCTGCCTTGTTTGCGCGAGCTGATCGAGGCCGACCTGCGGCGTCAGCCCGTGATGGGCTCGGCCAAAGCCTCCGGCTGACCTGCGGCCGCCACCTCGGCCAGATAGCCCGCCAGCCGGGCCGTGTCGCAGTGCACCGTCAGCGCGCTGACGCGGCCCCAGCGCAGCTCGAACTCGTGCATGCCGACATTGCTGCCCTCGCGGCCGCCGGGCAGCTGGAAGCGGTCGCGCCAGCTGATGACGGCGCGCGTGCGCCAGGGCCAGCCGCTGACCCAGACACCGTCGACCTCGAAGCGCAGCCCCGGCAGCAGGCGCTGCAGCCGGCCGTACCAGCGCGTCGTCGCGCTCAGGTCGCGGCGCTCGCCGCCCAGGGCGTGGCTGCCCACCATGCGGTGGCGATGCGTGGCGGCGAACTGCGCCGGGATGCCCTCGTAGCGCCCCGCATTCAGCTCGGCAAAGGCGTTCAGCAATTTGCGCCTGACGATGGCGTGATACATGGCCACTTTCCTTCCACGTGCTCCGTCCCGATCAGCCAGCATCCGACTGCAGCAACCAGCCGGCGAAGTCATAATCTTGACGATGTAAAGATAAGGCCAGTATCGATCTTGATCTTGTCGATGGCAAGATATGCTTCATGAGCACCAAGCCTGCTTCGAAACGACCGCCCACCGGCAAGGCGGCCGTGGCCAAGCCGGCGCGTGCGCCGCGCGCTGCACAGGCGGCGGGCCAGACGGTGGCGGCCGAGCCCAGGGCCGAGCGTCCGCCGCGGCCGCGCACCAAGGCGGCCGGCGTCTATCACCACGGTGATCTGCGCGAGGCCTTGCTGGATGCCGCCGAGGCCCTGCTCGCCCAGCGCGGCGCGGCGGGCCTGGGGCTGCGTGACGTGGCCCGCGGTGCCGGCGTGTCGCATGCGGCGCCCTATCACCACTTCGCCGGCCTGCCCGAGCTGCTGGCGGCTCTGGCCGAGCGCAGCTTCCGGCAGTTGGGTGCCACCATGCAGGCGGGCGTCGACGCCCACCCGGGCGATGCGCGCGAGCAGTTGCTGGCCATCGCCACGGCCTACGTCGATTTCGCCCGGCGTCGCCCGGCGCGTTTTCGCTTGATGTTCGGCCCGGTGCTGGCGTCGCGCCATCAGCATCCGGGCCTGGATCGCGCGGCCGAGGCGAGCTTTCGCGTGCTGCTGGACGCGGCAACGCGTTTCGACGCAGCGTCCGGTCCGCTGATCGCCCTGACCGGCTGGAGCCTGGCCCATGGCCTGTCGCATCTGAGCCTGGACGCGGCTTTCACCGGCCTGCCCCTGCCCGGCCCCCTGCCGGAGCCTTCGGAGTTGGTGCGTCTGATGAGTGGCATGGTGTTGGCCCCTCGCCCAGTCCCGCAGCGTTGAACGCGCGCGAACCTGGTCGGTCTTGCATACCGCGCAGCCGACGGAGCGGCTGCTCTTCGGCAGGCACGACAAGTCCGCAGGACTTGCCGCGTCCGGCCCTAGCCCCCGCGGGGACGGCGATGCTCGCGGCATTGAACCGCGAGCACATCGCCAAGTGGGCCGGCTCGGTGAACTGGAGTCGGACACAAGCAGTCCCTGCGGACTGCTTGTGCCTACGGAAGGCCTTGGGACTCTGGCCCAAGGCAGGCCCGGCGCTCGGCCCGAGAACCCTGTCGTCCGCTGGGCGAGGCATGATCGGTCTCCAATGTCCGCCCTCGACCGCATCGCCCCGCCCCTGTTCATCTTCATCTGGGCCACCGGCTATATCGTCGCCAAGCTGGCGGCTCCCTACGCCGATCCGCTGACCTTCCTGGTCTGGCGCTATGCCGGCGTCATCGCGCTGATGCTGGGCCTGGCGCTGGCGGCGCGCGCGCCCTGGCCGTCGCGGCGCAACATGCTCCACCTGGCGGTCTCGGGACTGGGTATCCAGGCCCTCTACCTGGCCGGCGTCTGGGTCTCCATCCGCCAGGGTCTGCCGGCCGGCACCGCGGCGCTGATCGTCAACCTGCAGCCCGTGCTGGTGGCAGCGGCAGCGCCGCTGATCGGCGAGCGCGTGGCGCCACGGCAATGGGTGGGCGTGGCCCTGGGCCTGGGGGGCGTCATCCTCGTCATCTGGCACAAGCTCAACGTTGGCACCAGCTTCGGCCCGCCGCTGCTGCTCTGCCTGATGGCCCTGCTCGCCATCACGGGCGGCACGCTCTACCAGAAGCGTTTCGTGCCCCAGTTCGATCTGCGCACGGGCCAGGTCGTGCAGTTCGCGGCCGCGCTGGCCGTCACCTTGCCGGCCGCCTGGCTGTTCGAGCCCATGCGCATCGAATGGAATGCCTCGGTGGGGGTGGCCATGGCCTGGAGCGTCCTGGTGCTGACGGCCGGCGGCATCAGCCTGATGTTCTACATGCTGCGCCATGGCCGCGTGACGGCCGTGTCAAGCACCATGTATCTGGTGCCCTCTGTCACCTCGGTGATGGCGTGGTTGCTGTTCGGCGAGACACTTGGCGCACAAGCCATCGCCGGCATGGGCGTGACGCTGCTCGGCGTCTATCTCGTCGTCGCGAGGAAACCGGAGACACCCTGACATGACGACCCGAGCGCATCACAAGGTTTGGCCCGTTCGCATCCCGCACGCCATCGAGCCGCCGGCCACGGCCCTGCCCGACAACCTGCTCGTCAACGCGCGCCGCTTCCCGCAGCGCCCGGCCCTGGTCTTCCTCGGCCAGAAGACGACCTATGCCGAGCTGGCTGCCCAGGTTGCGCGCCTGGCCGCCTGGCTGGCCCAGCGTGGCATTGGCAAGGGCGACCGCGTGCTCGTCGGCCTGCAGAACTGCCCCCAGCTCGTCATCGCCCACTACGCCGTGCTGAGCGCCAACGCCGTCGTCGTGCCGGTCAACCCGATGAACAAGGCGGCCGAGATCAAGCACCTCATCGAGGACAGCGGCGCCGTGCTGGCCATCACCAGCGCCGACCTCAGCGCCGAGTGGCTGTCGGCCGGCATGGCCGCCAAGGACCTGGTCATCACCCGCATGGCCGAGGTGCTGCCCGGTGGCCGCAGCAATGGTGACGGCCTGCCCCCGGGCTGGGCCGATTGGCTGAATGCCGACATCGCCCTGCCCGCGGGCGCCACGCCATGGTCCGAGGCCCTGGCCTGCACCGCTGCACCGCCGGTCATGACGGTGGGCGCCGGCGACCTGGCCCTGCTGCCCTACACGAGCGGCACCACGGGCAACCCCAAGGGCTGCATGCACAAGCACCGCAGCCTGCAGCACAACATCTTCGCCGGCGGCCTGTGGGCCAATGTCAGCCATGAGGACGTGGTGCTTGGCGTCGTGCCCATGTTCCACATCACCGGCATGGTGGTCATCATGCACGGCACGCTGGCGGCTGGGGCCTGCCTGGTGCTGATGCCGCGCTGGCAGCGCGAATACGCCGCCCACCTCATCGCTACCCATCGCGTCACGCGCTGGACCAACATCCCCACCATGGTCATCGACCTGCTGGCCAGCCCTCAGGTCGACAGCTTCGACATGAGCAGCATGGTGACCATCGGCGGCGGCGGTGCCTCCATGCCACAGGCGATTGCCGAGCGGCTCTGGCAACGCTGGGGCCTGCGCTATATGGAAGGCTATGGCCTGACCGAGACGGCCGCGCCCAGCCACAGCAACCCCTATGACTCGCCCAAGCAGCAATGCCTGGGCGTGCCCTATATGAGTTGCGACTCGCGCGTCATCGACCCCGACACGCTGAAGGAACTGCCGCCCGGCGAGGCCGGCGAAATCATCGTGTGCGGCCCCATGGTTTTCGACGGCTACTGGCGCCGCCCGGACGCGACGGCGGCGGCCTTCATCGAGTTCGAGGGCAAGTCCTTCTTCCGCACCGGCGACATCGGCTATGCCGACAAGGACGGCTATTTCTTCATGACCGACCGCCTCAAGCGCATGATCAATGCGAGCGGCTTCAAGGTCTGGCCGAGCGAGGTCGAGAACCTCATGCACGCCCATCCCGGCATCGCCGAGGCCTGCATCATCTCGGCCCCCGACCCCTACCGCGGCGAGACCGTCAAGGCCGTCGTCGTCAGGCGCGCCGGGCATGAGTCACTGACCGAAGAACAGCTGCGCGACTGGTGCCGCGCCAACATGGCCGTCTACAAGGTGCCGGCCCTGATCGAGTTCGTCGACGTGCTACCCAAGAGCGGCGCGGGCAAGGTGATGTGGCGGGCGCTGCAGGAGAGGGAGAAGGCGCGCGGGGGGTGATGGCAGCGCCATTTGCTCCTGTCAGGCCTTCGCCCCGATCGACGGTCGACCTACGGGCCATGGCCGTTTAGCCGGCTCTTCAGATGTCGGAGCCCGGCCTGGCGTCGCTTCAGGGTCCAGCCATGGAAAACGGCGCCCGAGGGCGCCGTTCTCACGAGGCGGGAGCCAGGATCAGCGACGAGCCGCGCGGCGGCGGCCGCTGACCGCCAGTCCCAGCAAAGCCACCAGGGCCAAGCTGCCCTCGCTGGGCTCGGGCAGCACGTTGCAGGCGGCGCCGATGCAACCCCCTTGCGGCGCCGTGAGGCGCCAGATGTCCGAGGTCTGGGTGAACAGCAGGCTGCCGTTGGGGTCGGCCGTCACGAAGTCACCGCGGGTGCCGCCGCTGACCAGCAGCACGTTGTCCAGCGGGTTGCTGAGGTCGTACTCCCAAAGGTCGCCGGAGTTGGTGTTGACGAAGAGCTTGCCGGCCAGGGTGCCAGCGCCCAGTTCCGTGCCATCGGCGCCGCCGGGAATGAAGCCAGAGTCGTAGACCTGAACGCCATCCGACACGCGATAACCCACGATATGGCCGCCCAACTCTGCGTACAAGGTGCTGCCGTCGGCAGACAGGCTGACGCCGTCATAGCTGCCGCCGATCTTGAACTGGGTCTTGGTGTTGGTCGTCGGATCGACGATGTAGATGCCCGTGCCACTGCAGCAGTCCGACACAAAGAGCTTGCCGGTGTGCGTATCGGCCACGATGCCGGTCGCCGTCGGCAGGCCGGTCACGACGGTCGAATTGAAGGTTCCGTCCTGGTTCAGTCGCACCACGGTGCCGGCACTCTGCTCGGCCATGTAGACGAAGTTGCCCAGGCGGGCCAGCCCCACGCCGTTGCCGACGCCGTAATTCTGGGCCACCGGCGCGCTGGTGGCGTGCTGGCCATCGGCGTCAGTGGCAAAGACGCGCACATTGCCGGGGTAATCGCTCACCATCACACCGCCGCCGTCCACGAAGGCGATGCCCAAAGGGCCGCAACAGAAGCCGGTGGTCGGGAAGTTGTCGGCGAACTGGCTCAGGCCGAAGCCGGCGGTGGTGGCCGCGGCCGTCAGCGTGGGGGCCGCTTGGGCGCCGGAGGCCAGCAGTGCCAGCAGCATGCCCAGCATGAGGCCCAGTTTGGAAAGCGTGCTTTTCAGCATGAAGAGACTCCGATCGAGGGGGATGTGTAGAAAGGAGAAATGACTTCTTGCAAAGCAAGCATTAACCGGGCCCGATCAGAATTCCTCGCGGAAACAAGCACTTGCCGACCAGGCCCGCGGCAAGTGGAGATTTTTGTAAGCGCGATCGACAACCTAGAACTAGGGGTGGGTTTGCCCTGGGTGTGCGTGCGAGGCGGATCTGCGCCCTTGCTCCGCAAAGCGCGCTGGTGCGGCGCCGAGAAGCGAGGGGCCATCCGGGCCGGCTTGCTCGCCGGCCTGCGCGGGCCAATCTTCAGGCGGCTCTCAGCACGCTGTCACGACCCGAGGGCTTGAGCAGCAGATAGAGCAGCGGCCCGAAGGAACCGGCGGCCAGCGTGATCAGCGCGAAAGGCCAGACCGTACGGCCGCTCTGCCGCGCGTCGCGCCAGATGAAGCCCAGCGCGATCCACGACATGATGACCAGGTCCAGGAGCACCTGCCAGGCGCCGACGCTGCTCATGCCGGCCTGCCAGATGCCGAGGTAGCCGACCTGCCACATCACATAGGTCGAGAACAGGCCGAAGGCGGCGAGGACGAGGATGAGGACGGTTCGCATGACGATCTCCTTTGCGGGTGGTGGACACCTTCATGCTCGGCAGCCGCGCGCATCGCCACAATGACCTCGGAGGTCATCGTCGCGCCGATGGCCCACGCCGCAGAATGGCTGCATGACCGCCACTCTCGCCGCCCTGCGCAAGTCGCGCCGCGTCAGCCAGCTGGAGCTGTCGCTGCGCACCGGTGTCTCGCAACGCCACCTCAGCTGCATCGAGACCGGCCGCTCTCGCGTCGGCCGTGAGACGCTGATCGCCCTGCTCGACGCCCTCGGCGCCACGCTGGAGGAGCGCAACCAGGCCCTGCTCGCCGCCGGCTATGCGCCCGCCCACGCCGAGCGCGCGCTGGACGCGCCCGAGATGGCGCCGGTGCGGGCCGCACTGGAGCAACTGCTGCACGCCCACGACCCGACACCGGCCCTGGTGCTGGATGGCGAATACAACCTCGTCATGGCCAATGCCGGCCTGGGGCGGTTGATGACGCTGCTTGGCTTGCCGGCCGATGCTCTGCTGGCGGCGCCCTTCAACCTGTTGCGCGCCGTCTTCCGCCCCGATGGCTTGCTGGCCTTGTGCGTCAACGAGGCCGAGCTGTGCGGCGAGATGTGGGCGCGCGCCAGCCGCGAGGCCGAGCATCTGCCCAAGCTGCGCGCCCTGCTCGACGAGTTGCGGCCGTCGCTGCGGCCCTGGGGCGCCATCGAGCCCAGCGGCTTGCCCGTGCTGGCCCTGCGCCTGCGCGCGGCGGACGGGCAGACGCTGAGCTTCTTCTCGGCCTTCACCAGCTTCGGCACGCCGCTGGACATCACGCTGGCGTCGCTGAAGGTCGAGCATCTGTTCCCGGCGGACGAGGCGACGCGGTTCGCGCTGTCAGGCGGCTAGCTGAGGCAGGCCGACGCGAGCGCCGGCCTGCGGTCTCACCTCCTCGGTGCCACGCTGCGCTCCAGCACCGTCTTCAAGCGCTTGTCCTGCAGGGCTTCCTTGCTGCCCGGCTGGTAGTCCTGCCGCTTGATCGGCGGCAGCCCCTGGCCACGGTCGACCAAGGCCGCCTTCTCCTTCGCCGCGCGGTCCTGCGCGTCGGACAGGCGCGTCTTCAGCAGTCCGTCGAACTCGGCCTTCAGGCGTTGCGCGTCACGCCGCAGGCCTTCGCTGCCGTCCTCGGCGAGGGCGGCCACGATGCGCTGGGCCGCGGCATGCACCTCGGGGGTGATGAGGGCGCCGTTGGCCTTCTCGAACTCGACGAAACGGCGGTTGGTCGTCAGCGTGTCGCCGAGCTGCGAGAAGTGGCGCATCACGGCGAGGGCGTCGGGCAGCAGCGCCGGGCGGCGCAGCAGCACGAGGGCGATCTCGGGGCTGTTGCGGTAGTAGAGGTTGGCCAGCTCGCGGCCACCCGGCCAGGGCAGCAGCGCATGGTCGCGGAACCGCCGCAGGCCGGCGAGCACGCCGTCGCCTTCCTTGTCGGGCAGGCTGGCCGCCGCCACCTTGGTCGCGACGCAGGACGAAGGCAGCAGCACCGGCATCCAGTTGTAGTTCATGATGGTCTGGGCGGCCGGGCGCTGCGTGCTGTTCAGCTCGCCCGCGAGGTCGTTCCAGAACTCGATCACCGTCGAGTGCTGCGTGCCCACCATGGTGTCGCGCAGCATGGTGGCCAGCGCCACCGTGCTGCCGGCGTTGTTGTCGGAGGCGCCGTTGCGGCCGAGGTTGAGGTCGCCACCGTTGCTGTCGTTGTGGGTGTCGAACATGTCCAGCAGCGCCGCGGCCACGCGGCCTTCGCTGCTTTCGCCGGTCTGGCAGGACGACGAGAAGGCCTCGATCTCCTGGCCGCCGTCGCCTTCGTGCCAGTTGTAGCGCCCGTCCTGGCGCAGCGTCAGCATGAAGGCCGTGGCCCAGCCTTCCGACCAGGACAGCGCCTGGTTCTGCCCGCAGTCGCCGAAGCCGTGGTCGCCGCCCGGCGAGGGGTCGCCGCCGGAGTAGGCGTGGGCCATCACGCCATGGCCGTACTCGTGGGTGATGGAGTCGGGGCCGTCGAAGTCGCCGCCCTCGATGTTGATCTTGCCGTTGTAGAAGGTGCCGCTTCCCGGGAAGCAGCCGTCGATCTTGCCGGGGTCGAAGCCGCCGGCCGTCGCGGCATGGTTCCAGGCCAGATTCAGCGTCGACCACACGCGGGCCGCATCCATGTCGGAGCCCACCGTCTCGGTGCCGAAGTCGAGCACCGTGCCATCGGACATGTCGTCGTGCACGGCCGACTTCCATTCGTAGGCGCCGGCCAGGAAGTTGCACGTGCCCAGCGACAGGCGGCTCGTGTCCAGCTTGATCGTGTAGTAGAGGTCGCGGCCGTCCTGGAACCAGCCGTCGTCGTTGTTGACGGTGAACGACCAGCGCCCGTCCCAGTCGGAGGCCACGCTGCCCAGGTGCTCGTCGACGAAGGTGTCCGAATCCCACAGGTGGATGGCCACGTTGACCAGCGGCACGAAGTTGCCGCTCAGGTCGCGGAACACCACGCGGCCGCGCACGGTGATGGGATCGCGCGAGGTGTAGCTGGTGGCGGTGCTGTCGGCGCTGTGCTCGCGCAGGAAGGGGGTGAGCTCGGCCGGCCGCACCTCGATGCGGCGATCGCGCGGCACGAAGGCGGCGACATCGGCGACCTTCGCATCCGCCGGCAGCGTGACCGTGTCACCGAACAGCAGGCGGATGGGGTGCTGGCGGTCATCGCCGCGGCGCGCGACGTCGAACTGCCGCTGCCGCTCGGCCGCACCGCGCAGGCTGCGCTGCTGCGGCGAGAGCACGCGGATGCGCCCGTCGGCGTCGATCTCCAGGTAGCGCACCAGCAGATGCGAGAAGCCTTCGTTCGCGCCCTTCTTGCCGGTGAGCCTGATCTCCAGCCGCCAGCTGCCAGGCTTGATGCCCTTGAGCGGCACCTCCACCGCCGCGCGCTCGGCGCGCGCCGCGAACTTGACCTCCGTGCGCCACAGCGGCTGTGGCGCCGCGAACTCCGGCTTGCCCGCCTCCATCGCCACCACCGCGGCGCTCAGCGCCAGCGAGGAGATGCCAGGCTCGCGCATGACCACCTGCAGCGGCAGCACCGCACGGTCCAGCACCCATTCACGATCGGCCGTCAGCTTGTCGCCATCCGTCAGGAAGGCGGGCGGTCGAGGTGGCGTGGCGAACACGGGGGCCGCGAGTGCCAGGGAAGCCGCCAGGGCGAGGGCCCGGGTGAAACCGGCCAGCATCGCCGGCGTGCGGGAACTGCTTTTCCAGAAGAGCATCATGCTTCACTCCCCGGTATTGCGATGAAGTCAATCTACGCCTCGCGGCGTTAGGGATGTATCCACAAGGGAAGGGATGGGAGGGCGGTCATCCCTAGTTCGCGCGGCCCTGCTGAGTCAGGCCGACCACCGCTTCCACGACCTGCTGGCGCAGCCACTGCAGGCCCCGGTTGCCGTCCTGCTGGCGATGCCAGATCAGGCTGACCTGCACCGGCGGCATCGCAAAGGGCAGCGGCAGCACGGCCAGCGGCAGGCTCGTGGCGCTGGCATCGGCCAGGCGGCGGGGGACGGTGCCCAGCAGGTCGGACTGGGCGACGACGCCGGGGATGGCCATATAGCCGGGCACGAACAGGCCGACGCGGCGGCGCACCTTGGCGGAGCCGAGCACGATCTCCAGCGGTGAACCGCGACCCGCACGGGGCGGGATGGTGACGTGCCGGGCCGCTTCGTAGCGGGCCAGGCTGATGCTGCGCCCGCCGCGCGACAGCGCCGGGTGACCCTGGCGCGCGATGACGACGAGTTCCTCCTGGTGCAGGGCCTGGTAGCAGAGCTCGGGGGCCTCGAAGTGGAGATAGTCCAGCGCCAAGTCCAGCGTGCCGGCGGCCAGGCGCGTGGGCAGGGTGTCGGCGGCGTCGGGCTCGACCTGCAGCACGAGCAGCGGTGCCTGGTCGCGCACGCGCGCCAGCAGCGCGGGCAGCAGCGCGAACTGCGCGTAGTCGTTCATGGACAGGTGAAAGCGCTGCTCGGCGTGCTGGGGCTCGAAGGCGGCTTCGGGGGCCAGGCCGTCCTGCAGCAGGCGCAGCGCGGCGCGCACCGGGCCGTACAGGGCAAGGGCCTGGGCGGTCGGCGTCATGCCGCGGGCGTTGCGCACGAACAGCGGCGCGCCAAGCTGCTCCCGCAGCCGGGCCAGCGCGTTGCTGACCGCCGGCTGGCTCAGGTGCAGGCGCTCGGCGGCGCGGGTGAGGTGGCCTTCCTGCATCAGCGCGTCGAAGACGCGCAGCAGGTTCAGGTCGAGCCGATGCCATATCGGGTTCATGAATAACGCTGCCCTGCAATATCCATTGGAAAGATGATTGTGCGCTGCGTAGGCTGGAGGCCAGACAGGAGACATCCCATGAGCCAGCCCGCGGCCCCCGTCCACGACGTCGCCCCTTTTCGCGCCCGCTACCGCGCCGCCATCTCGCCGCGCTACAACGCCTGGCTGCACGGCGGCTTCGTGCTGGCCTGGGGCGCGGCCACGCTGTGGTTCTTCTGTCACCGGGTGGCGGGCCCCAGCGCGCTGGAGTGGCTGGCCGTGCCGGCGGCCCTGCTGTTCTGCAACTGGGGCGAGTACCGCATCCATCAGCGCCTGGGCCACACCAGGACGCGGCTGGGCAAGCTCTTCTACCAGCGCCACACGGGCGACCACCACAGCTTTTTCGCGGAAGGGAATATGCATTGGGAGGGCGCGCGGGACTGGCGCGTGATCCTGTTTCCGCCGTGGCTGATCGTCGTGTTCACGCTGGCGCTGGCCCTGCCGGCCTGGTGGCTGCTGCAGCGCTGGAGCCCCAATGCCGCCGCGCTGTTCGGCGGCACGGTGATCGCCGGCTATCTGCTCTACGAGGTCATGCATGCCTGCGAGCACCTGCCCGACGGCCACCCGCTCGCGGCCTGGCCCTGGATCCGCCAGATGCGCCGCCTGCACCAGCTGCACCACCGCCGCAGCCTGATGGCCGAGCGCAACCTGAACATCGTGCTGCCGCTGATGGACTGGCTGTCCGGCACCCTGCACTGGGAGCCCGATGTGAATGAAGTTGAGCGAACCGCGATGACCCACAGCGTCGAGATCCGCGGCACGCCCGAGGCGGTGCTGGCCTATGCCGGCACGCCGGGCCACTGGCCCGAATGGCACCCTTCCTCACGCGGCGTGCAGGTCGGGCCGGGCGTGCAGGGCCCTGCGGCCTGCTTCGAGGAAGACATCCACGCCGGCGGCCGCCCGGGGCATCTGCGTTGGCAGGTCACCGGCTATCAGCCGGGGCAGCACTGGCAGGCCGAGGCCCGAGGTCCGCACCGGCTGTGGCTGCGCGTGGACTACCGGGTAGAGGCCTGCGAGGCCGGCACGCGCTTCGAGCGCCGGCTGGTCTACACGCTGCCGGGCTTCATCTGGGGGCTCTACAACCGGCTGATCGGGAGGCGGCGGGTGGAGCAGGAATCGGTGGAGTCGATGCGGCGGTTGAAGCAGGCGTTCGAGGCGCGGCGAGCCGGCTGACGACGCGCGCTCGGACACGATTTGCGCGTCAAACGGCAATTCGCCACGGGCGGCGCGTGATCGCGAGCGGTCCGGGCATCTCCCTTGCCTAGGATGTGCGGCTGGGTCGCGAGGGCTCAGCCACGCCAGCCTCGCCGACCTGCAGCGGCAACGATGCCGCACGATGCAGCCGCCTTTGTCTGATGAAACTCCCTTCCATCGTGGCGACGGACGCTGTCGTCCGGTCGATTGAACTTGCCGAGGTCCAGGCATCACGCCGGGCCGCCATGGGCTCCAAGCCCGTGATCAGCCAGATGTCCTTGCAGCAGGCCATCACCGTGACCAGCCTCGGTGGCCAATCCACTCGCGCCGTCTTTGGCGTCGTCGGCGCGGCCCGCTACGAGGCCATCAGCAAGCTCTAGCCAGGCGCCTCGCTACCAGTTGGCGCCCCCTGCCTCCGGCCCATCGGCATGCTCGCCGAGAAACTCGCGCAGGTGGTCCAGGAAGCGGGTCACCTTGGCGGACAGGTTGAGCCGCTCCGGAAACACCGCGTAGACATCGGCCGGCGGCGTCTCGAAATCGGCCAGCACCCTCACGAGTCGGCCGCTGCGCAAATACTTGGCCACGTCCCACTCGGCGCGCATCAGCACACCATGGCCCTCCAGGGCCCAGTTCAACGCGACCTCGCCGTCGTTGGTGCTGAGCCGACCGTGCACCTTGACGGTCTCGGTGCGCTCGCCCCTGCTGAGGCGCCAGTTGCCATAGGCCGAGGTGTTCTGCCTCAGCACGATGCACTGGTGCTGCGTCAGGTCGTGCGGTGCGGCCGGCACGCCGGCCGCCTTGAGATAGGCCGGTGAGGCCACCAGCAGCCGGCGATTGGCGGCGATGCGCCGGGCCACCAGCCGCGAGTCGGGCATCTCGCCGAAATGGATGACCAGGTCGATGGCATCGTCGGGCAGGCTGACGGGCCGGTCGCTGAGATGCAGTTGCACCTCCACTTCGGGGCAGGCGCGGGTGAAGCTCGAGATCGCCGGGCCGATGTAGGAGCGGCCGAAGCCCAGCGGCGCGTTGACGCGCAGCAGCCCGCGCGGTGCGCCGCGGCTGCTACCGATGAGGCGCTCGACGTCCTCGATGTCGCTGTTGATGCGCTGGGCATGGGCGAAATAGACCTCGCCCTCGCTGGTCAAGCTGATGCGCCGCGTGGTGCGGTTCAGCAGGCGCACGCCCAGCCGCGCCTCCAGCAGCGCGAGCCGCCGCGACACCGCGGGCGGCGTGAGGTTGAGCTCACGCGCCGTCGCCGCCAGGCTGCCCTGCTTCACCAGCAGGCAGAAGAAGCTCAGGTCCGTGTCGGCGGTCATTCATCAGTTTTTTGCAACTATGAATGAAGTTTAGTTCGATTCATCACTTCAAACGGCGGTCTTACGCTCCGTTCCAAGTCATACCCAGCACGAGGCCCGAGCCTCCCGTGGATGGCGCGGGAACCACCCAACTCAGGAGACAAGCCATGGACATGGCACTCGAGAAGCGAACGCTCAAGCGCATCACCTGGCGCATCGTGCCCTTCATCATGCTGCTGTATTTCATCGCCTACATCGACCGCGTCAACATCGGCTTCGCGGCGCTGACGATGAAGGGCGACCTGGGCTTCACGGCCTCCATCCTGGGCTTCGGCGCCGGCATCTTCTTCTGGGGCTACTTCCTGTTCGAAGTGCCCTCCAACATCATCCTGCACAAGGTCGGCGCGCGGCTGTGGATCGCCCGCGTGATGGTCACCTGGGGCATCATTTCCGCGGGCATGGCCTTCGTCGAAGGCCCCACCAGCTTCTATCTGATGCGCTTCCTGCTGGGCGCCGCCGAGGCGGGCTTCTTCCCCGGCATCATCCTCTACATCAGCTACTGGTTCCCGGCTCGCCACCGCGCCGGCGTGACGGCCTTCTTCATGGCGGCCGCCCCCATCTCCACGGCCCTGGGCTCGCCGCTGTCGGCTGCGCTGCTGGAGATGGAAGGCGTGCTGGGCATGCACGGCTGGCAGTGGATGTTCGTGCTGGAAGCCGTGCCCGCGCTGCTGCTGGGTGTGGTCGTATTCTTCTACATGACCGACAAGCCCGAGCAGGCCAGCTGGCTCAAGGACGACGAGCGCGCCTGGCTGGTCAAGGAGATGAAGGCCGAGGCTGCGGCCAAGGGCGGCGACGCCAAGCACGGCAGCCTGGCCGGCCTGCTGAACCCGCGAGTGATCGCGCTGGCCCTCATCTACTTCGGCACTTCGGCGGGGCTCTACACCCTGGGCATCTGGGCGCCGCAGATCATCAAGCAGCTGGGCGTGTCGTCCATGACCGTGGGCCTGCTCAATGCCATCCCGCCCGCCGTCTCGGTCGTTGCCATGGTGCTGTGGTCTCGTCACTCCGACCGCACAGGCGAGCGCACCTGGCACGTCGTGCTGGCCTGCCTGGCCGCGGCCATCGGCCTGGTCGTCGCCACCGGTGCCAACGGCATGGTCGGCCTGATCGCCGCGCTGACCCTGGTCAACATCGGCATCAGCTGCGCCAAGCCGCCGCTGTGGAGCATGCCCACCATGTTCCTCTCGGGTGCCGCCGCCGCCACGGGCATCGCCACCATCAATTCCATCGGCAACCTCGGCGGCTTCGTCGGCCCCGCCATGATCGGCTGGATCAAGGACCAGACCGGCAGCTTCGCCGGCGGCCTGTACTTCGTCGCCGGCCTGCTCGTGCTGTCGGCCGTGCTGACCCTGCTGCTCTCCCGCTCCCAACGCCAGACGGCGCCGGCCAGCACGGCCGCTGCGCACTGACCTCAACACCCCCTCACATCCTTCTCTCGGAGAACCCCATCATGAAGACCTATCGCATCGCCACCATCCCGGGTGACGGCATCGGCAAGGAAGTCGTGCCCGCCGGCCAGCAGGTGCTGGAAGCCCTGGCCGCCACCAGCGGCGCCTTCCGCTTCGAGTTCGAGAACTTCGGCTGGGGCGGCGACTGGTACCGCGAGCACGGCGAGATGATGCCGGCCGACGGCCTGGACGCGCTGCGCAACAAGGACGCCATCCTGTTCGGTTCCGCCGGCGATCCCGACATCCCCGACCACATCACGCTGTGGGGCCTGCGCCTGAAGATCTGCCAGGGCTTCGACCAGTACGCCAATGTGCGCCCCACGCGCATCCTGCCCGGCATCGACGCGCCGCTGAAGCGCTGCAAGACCGAGGACCTGAACTGGGTCATCGTGCGCGAGAACTCCGAGGGCGAGTACTCCGGCGTCGGCGGTCGCGTGCACCAGGGCCACCCCATCGAGGCCGCGACCGACGTGTCCATGATGACCCGCGCCGGCGTCGAGCGCATCATGCGCTTCGCCTTCAAGCTGGCCCAGTCGCGCCCCCGCAAGCTGCTGACCGTCATCACCAAGAGCAATGCCCAGCGCCACGCCATGGTGATGTGGGACGAGATCGCGCTGCAGATCTCCAAGGAGTTCCCGGACGTGACCTGGGGCAAGGAACTGGTGGACGCCGCCACCGCCCGCATGGTGAACAAGCCCGCGACGCTGGACACCATAGTCGCCACCAACCTGCACGCCGACATCCTCAGCGACCTGGCCGCAGCCCTGGCCGGCAGCCTGGGCATCGCGCCCACTGGCAACATCGACCCCGAGCGCCGCTATCCCTCCATGTTCGAGCCCATCCACGGCTCGGCCTTCGACATCATGGGCAAGGGTCTCGCCAACCCGGTCGGCACCTTCTGGTCGGTCGTCATGCTGCTGGAGCACCTGGGTGAGACTGCTGCCGCCAAGTCGGTCATGGCCGCCATCGAAAGCGTCTCCGCCAACCCCGCGCTGCACACGGGCGACCTGGGCGGCAAGGCCATGACGGCCGACGTGACGGCTGCCGTCTGCGCCTTCCTGGCCGCCGACCTGCAGCGCAAGGCCGCCTGAGACCCTAACGCCGCAACGACATGAGCCCGCACCATCCCCGCGAGCTGCTGCGGGCCATGTTCGACGCGGCCATTGCGGCGGCCCAGCCGGCCCTGTGCGTGCCGCGCTTCCTGCCTGAGCCGCCCCAGGGCCGGCTGGTTGTCATCGGCGCCGGCAAGGCCTCTGCGGCCATGGCCAAGGCGGTGGAAGACCATTGGCCGGGGCCCTTGAGCGGCCTGGTCGTCACGCGCTACGGCTATGCCGTGCCGTGCGACCGCATCGAGATCGTCGAGGCCGCCCATCCCGTGCCTGACGCGGCCGGCGAGGCGGCGGCCCGGCGCCTGCTGCAGCTGGTGCAGGGCCTCACGGCCGACGATCTGGTGCTCTGCCTGATCTCTGGCGGCGGCTCGTCGCTGCTGCCCCTGCCACTCCCCGGGCTCACGCTGCAGGACAAGCAGGCGCTGAACAAGGCGCTGCTCGCCAGCGGCGCCAGCATCAGCGAGATGAACTGCGTGCGCCGCCACCTGTCGGCCATCAAGGGTGGCCGCCTGGCCGCTGCCTGTGCACCGGCCCGGGTGGTGAACCTGCTGCTGTCCGATGTGCCGGGCGACAACCCCATCGACATCGCCTCCGGCCCCACCGTGCCCGACGCCAGCACTTGCGCCGACGCGCTGGACATCCTGCGCCGCTACGCCATTGACGTGACACCCGCGGCGCTCGCGCTGCTCGAGAGCGGCGAAGGCGAGACGCTCAAGCCCGGCGACCCGCGCCTGCCCGACATCCAGACCCACTTCATCGCCACGCCGCAGATGGCCCTCGAGGCCGCCGCCCGCGTGGCCCGCGACGCCGGCATCGCCACCCACATCCTCGGCGACACGCTGGAAGGCGAGTCGCGCGACGTGGCCAAGACGCTCGCGGGCATCACGCTGCAGGTGGCCCGCCGCCACCAGCCCTTCACGCCGCCCTGCGTTCTGCTGTCCGGTGGCGAAACCACGGTCACCGTGCGCGGCAACGGCCGCGGCGGGCGCAACGTCGAGTTCCTGCTGGCGCTGGCACTCGCGCTGCAGGGTGAGCCCGGCGTGCATGCGCTGGCGGGTGACACCGACGGCGTGGACGGACAGGAAGAGATTGCTGGCGCCGTCCTCACCCCCGACACGCTGGCCCGCGCCTGGGCCCGCGAGATCAACCCCCGCGAAAGCCTGGACGACAACGACGGCCACGGCTTCTTCGAGGCCCTGGGCGACTCCGTCGTCACCGGTCCCACGCTGACCAACGTCAACGACTTCCGCGCCATCTTCATCGCATGAAACGCAACACCAAGCACGCCAAGATCGTCGCCACGCTGGGACCCGCGAGCGACGAGAAGGAAACGATCCGCGCCTTGTTCGACGCCGGCGCCGATGTCTTCCGTCTCAACTTCAGCCATGGCAGGCACGAAGACCACCAGCGCCGCCTGGACCTGATCCGCCAGATCGAGCAGGACAGCGGCCGCCCCATCGCCGTGCTGCTGGACCTGCAAGGCCCCAAGCTGCGCATTGCCATCTTTGCCAACGGGCCGGTGCAGCTGAAGGAAGGCCAGCCCTTTCGGTTGGACCTGGATACCGCCAAGCCCGGCAACGCCACCCGCGTCGCACTGCCCCACCCCGAGATCTTCGCGGCCCTGCAGGTGGGCACCGAGCTGCTGCTGGACGACGGCCGCGTGCGGCTGCGCGTCGAGGCCTTCGGCACGGACTTCGCCGAGACGGTCGTCGTCAACGGCGGCCCGCTGTCCGACCGCAAGGGCGTCAACGTGCCCGGCGTGGTGTTGCCGCTGTCGGCGCTGACCGAGAAGGACCGCGCCGACCTCGCCTTTGGTCTCAAGCTGGGTGTGGACTGGGTGGCCCTGTCCTTCGTGCAGCGGCCCGAGGACATCGTCGAGATCCGCAGTCTCGTCGACGGCCGCGCCGGCATCGTGGCCAAGCTGGAAAAGCCCGCGGCCATCGCCTCGCTGGAGGCCATCGTCGCCGAGACCGATGCCGTCATGGCGGCCCGCGGCGACCTGGGTGTGGAACTGCCCGCCGAGCAGGTGCCCGCCATCCAGAAACGCATCATCCAGGCTTGCCGTCGCGCCGGCAAACCGGTCATCGTCGCCACGCAGATGCTGGAGTCCATGGTGGCCGCGCCGGTGCCGACGCGGGCCGAGGCATCCGACGTGGCGACCGCCATCTACGAAGGCGCCGATGCGGTCATGCTGTCCGCCGAATCCGCCAGCGGCCGCCACCCGGTGGAGGCGGTGCGCATGATGGCCAGCATCGTGCGTCACACCGAGGCCGATCCCTACTACCGCGAGGCCATTGCCGCGTCCCGCTCGGCCATGCGCTCAGGCACGGCGGACGCCATCGGCAGTGCCGTTCGCGACATCACCGTCCAGCTCGGCGCCGTCGCCACCGTGGCCTACACCAGCTCGGGCTACTCGGCCCTGCGCATGGCTCGCGAACGGCCGCAGGCCCCCGTCATCGGCATGACGCCGTGCCTGGCCACGGCGCGCAGACTGGCGCTGGCCTGGGGCGTGCACGCCGTGCTCTGCCACGAGGTGGCCGACGTGCCCGAGATGAGCGAGCTGGCCTGCCGCACCGCCGCCCGCGAAGGCTTCGGTGTCACGGGCCAGACCGTCGTCATCTCCGCTGGCATGCCCTTCGGGACCCCTGGCACCACCAATCTGCTGCGCATCGCGCAGATTCACTGACGCTGCGGGGCGGGCGACAGCGCCCCGTTCGCGGCTGCTCGCCACGCCAGGCCCGCCGCGACGAGGGACAACACCAGGCTGGCCCAACCCGCAGCCTGCCAGCCGCCGTGCTCGACGATGCTGCCCATCAGCGGCGGCCCGATCAGGGCCCCGGAGGCGCCGAACTGGGTCAACCGCCCGCTGGCCAGGCTCAATCGCTCGGGGCTGCCGGCCACGCGGGGCAGCAGCGCGAACACCAGACTGGCGAAGATGCCGGAGGCGAGGTTGACGCCGATGGCCATGACGGCCAGCCGCAGCGGCGGCGCGCCCAGCTGGTAGACCAGCGGGAACAGCGCTCCGGTGGCAAGCAGGCTCAGCACCAGGGCGCGGCGCACGAGGCCGTCATGGCGCATCAGCCGCGCGCCGATGATGCCGGCCGGCACATTGGCCAGGGCCGCCAGCGCCGTCCAGCTTCCCGCCGCCGACAGCGACAGACCGGCCTCCTTCAGCAGGCTGGGCATCAGGGCCAGCTGACCCACCTCGCTGATGACATAGGCCCCGAAGGCCGCGACCAGGGCCCACAGCGTGGCGCCGGTGCGTTGCTTCTTGGCCGGACCTGCCGGCGGTCCGGCGTGAGGGTCGGCGGCATGCATGCTGACCAGGGCGGCCGCCAGGACCAGGCCGGCCAGCACGCTGAGGCCCTGGGCCCAGCGCCAGTCGCTGAGGCCGGCCGCATAGGCATAGGCCGCGGCGCCGACGGCCATGCCGACGGGCACGAAGGTGCCCCACAAGGTCATGGCCGCAGCCTGGGCGTGGGCGGGCGCGGCCAGCGCAATCATGACGGGCGCCGCGACCACGGTGATCAGATAGCCCAGGCTCTCGACAAGGCGGGCGAGGACGGCCAGGGGCATGCCGTGGGCCAGCGCGGCGCCTGCCGAGCCCAGGGCCAGGCAGCTCATGGCGACGACGAGGCTGCGCTGCATGCCCAGGCGCGGCAGATGGTGGCCGGCCGCGCCGCCCAGCAGGGCGCCGCAGACCTCCAGCAGCGACGTCAGGGCCGCCATGGTCGCCAGGCCCAGCTGCAGGTCGCGCGAGATCAGCGGCGCCAGCGCGGCGAGCTTGCCGAGTTGGGCCGCCGCGAAGACGCCGCAGAGGTAGTAGACGAAAATCCGGGTCCGCGCCCTCATGCATCGCTCCGATGAACCACGCCCTGATGCCCGACACCCGCCAGCTCGGCCGCAGCCTGCGCCTGTGGCGTTCGCTGCGGCGCCTCAAGCAGACGGCAGTGGCCGACCAGATGGGCGTGTCGCAGACCACCATCTCGCGCTGGGAAAGCGGTCAGGTCGCGCCCTCGCTGGAGGAGCAACTTGGCCTGCGCAGCCTGATGGCCGCGAAGCTGGACAGCGCCGCCGACTTCGCCCTCGGTCGCCTGGTGCGCACGGCCCACACGCCCATGCACCTGGTCTGCGACTACAGCCACCGGCTGCTGGCCCTGTCGCGGGCGCGCGAGCTGCATTGCCGCGTGCCGGGCAGCGAGTTGATGGGCAGCGCGCTGTGGCGTTATGCGACGCCGCAGATCGTCGCGCAGGAAGCGCGGCTGGACGAGCTGGGCTGGTACGAACCGGGCCCGGAGGCCGTCGAATTCGACACCGAGGCCAGCAACGACCCGGTCATGCCCATAGAGCGCAGCCGCATGCGCTGGATACGCATGCAGCTCTCCGACGGCAGTTTCGTGCGGCTGACGGAGAACGTGGCCGGTTGAGTGGTCTTCATTCACGGCCGCGAATCTAGCCAGCCGCCGGGGTGATCGACAAGGAATGATTTATTCAGAGGTCCATCGCCATGGCCAGCCTCGGCTGCCAGACCATGGGTCGTCTTCGGTGTCGTGGGCGCGGCGCGTCATGAGGCTGCTGGCAAGCTCTAGCGTGCCGTGCTGTGTGCCGTTGGTGGACATCAGCGCAGGCATGCGGTCGACAAACACCTGGTGGCTGCTTCGGGCTGATCTGAGTCATTCGAGGTTTAGGACCTGGGCGGCCGTTCCCGCCAAAACCGGTCACTCGGTTCCACATCGACTGTCCGGCTGCTCCGAGCATCCAAAACGGTCGCTCGACAGCGGTGCCCGTCTCGTACCTGCTTGAACGACCGCTTCATCGCCGACAGAAAGGTGATCGACGGTTTAATGGCCGATGTTCCCCAATCGGGAGGATGCGGCACCCTGTCGCAGTCCTAAGCTGGCACCGCCCGTAAAAGTTCGGGCGATCCGCCTGAAAGGTACGTTATGGCCGGCAATTGGAACAGCTTCAACGCACCATCCGGCGTGCTTGCCGACACCATGATCTTGCTGACCGATGGCACCGTGCTCGTCCACGACGCCAATCGCCCGACGCTCAGCAGGACCTTTGGCGGCGCGAACTGGTATCGACTGACGCCAGACAGCGGCGGTGACTATCGCAACGGCAGCTGGTCCGCCGCGCTGCCGATGAGCGGCCAACGCAAATACTTCTCAAGTGGAGTGCTCAAGGACGGGCGCGTGTTCGTCGTTGGGGGCGAGTACTCGGACACCTTAGGCGACACCGACACCTCGTCGGACAACGACGTCCGCGCTGAGATCTTCGACCCGGTGACGAACCAGTGGTCGACGCTGAACAAGCCCTCTCCAACATTCGATTTCATAGTGGGTGATGCCATCTCGATCGTGCTCGCTGACGGACGCGTGATGTTCGGGGCGCTTTCTTCATCGCGCACGGCGATCTGGGATCCGGCAAACGGCAACTGGGTGGAGTCAGGGACCCGGTTCGGCACGGTAGCGAACACCAAGGTCGGCAAGACCAACGAGGAAAGCTGGTGTCTGCTGCCCGACGGCACGGTCGTGACCGTGCAGATCTTCGGGGCAACAGCAACGCAGAACGCCGAGAAATACCTGCCTGACCAAGACCGCTGGATTTCTGCGGGTGTGACGCCGGCGACGCTACCAATCGCGGCTGCGGGCGGGTTCAATCTCAACGAAATTGGCGGCGCGGTGACGCTCATGAATGGCCACGCGTTCTTCGTGGGTGGACTCGGCCACACGGCGATCTATCTCCCCGGTGCGCTGCCGACCGATCTGGGCAGTTGGGTGGCCGGCCCGGACCTGCCTGCAGACGCCAGCAACGCCAACGCACCCGCCGGCATCCAGACCTCAAGCGACGGCGCGGTGGTGGTTCTGCCGAACGGACACGTGCTGATCACCTCGGGCCCAGTCGATGCCTCCGCATCGGGCCAAGGCTTTTCAGGTCCGGTGACGATCTGCGACTACGACCCCAATGCCAACACGCTGTCGACACCGTCGGCGCAACCGACCAGCGCCCCGGGGCATACGTGGCAATGCTGCTTCCTGCTGCTGCCGAACGGCCATGTGTTGATGTCCGGCGAGCAGAACGCGATCAACGAATATGTGCCCGACAGTGCCGAGCTGACGCCGCTCTCGCAGTGGCGACCGTCGCTGACCGTCGCGCCGACGGCGCTGATCGCGGGCCATGCCTATCAGATCGCGGGAACGCAGCTGAACGGGCTGACGCACGCGAACGGCTATGGCGATGATCGGCAGAACGCATCCAACTATCCCCTCCTGCGGCTGCGACAAGGGGGCACGGTGCGTTACCTGCGCACGCACAGCTTCTCGACGATGGGCATCGCCACCGGTGCCGAGATCGTGACCGCAGTGGTCGACGTGCCAGCCGACATCACGCCGGGTGCGTGGTCGCTTGAAGTCGTCACCAACGGCATCGCCTCCAACCCGGCGCTGCCTGTGCAGGTGGGCACGCGCGACTGCTACATCGTGATGGACCGTTCGACGGTCGGGCAAGGCGAAGTGCTGGCGCTGGTCGCACTGAACGGGGCCCCTGCGCGGATCGACCCTGCGGTGATGGTGGTCGTCGAAGGCTTCACTCCGACGGAGCTTGGGCTCAACGCGGGCAATCTAGCGGTGCCACCGATCGTTCCGAACTTCCCGTCACCGCTGAATGGCGTTCATCTCGTGCCGTCCGGTGCGGTGCTTCCCGAGGATCCCAGCCTGCCCCCGAATGTGCCGCAGCGCTTCACTTTCCCGTTTGCGTTGACGTTCGACAGCGACGCCATGTTCGGCTTCGCATCCGACTTCGAGGACCACGCGCTGACCGCAACGCTGACCGCGGCGGGCCAGACCGTGTCGAACGCCGGCCTGCTGCGCCTGCTCAAGTCGCCCAACCCCTACATCCTCGATGGCGATTCCAACCGCGGGCTGGATTGGTGGACCAGCATCGACATGCGCGTCTTCCAGGTGGCGCAGGGTGGGCGCAAGTTCGGCGCGACGATCGGCAATGGCGCAGCCGCTGCAAACACCTTTATCCAGGCGGTGATCACCAACCTCAATACGCATCCCGCGCTGGCGAGTGACTTCGACGCGATCGATCCAAACGAAGCGCCGGAAGCGCTGACGCTGGCTCCTACAGACAGCAGCGGCACCCCGATTTTCAATTTTGCGGTCGCCAAGGTGCGCTTACGTGACCTCAACCAGGATGCGACCAACGTTCGCGTGTTCTTCCGGATGTGGCCGGCGCAGCAGACCAACGCGGTGCACGATCCAACGACGTTGTACCGCACGTTTGCTGCGGGGCCGACGCACATCCCGCTGCTCGGGCGACAGGGCGACGAGATCGCAACCATTCCCTTCTTCGCGAGCCCGCGTGTCGACGCCTCGTCTGTTTCGATGACGACGCAGACCGATGCGCCCAACGTACGGACGATCGCCCACGACAGCCTGGGCGCCGAGACCGTGGCATGGTTCGGCTGCTGGCTCGACATCAACCAGCCGAACGACCTCCGCTTCCCCGGACGACTGCTCGGTACGACGCCCGCAAATCTGCCCGACGGCCCCTTCCAGGGCACGGGACCGCTGCTGTCGATCCAGCAACATGTGCGCAGCCTTCACCAGTGCCTGATTGCCGAGATCGACCTGGACGGACAGACGATCCCGAATTGGCAGGATCCTTCGACTTCAGACAAGCTCGCGCAACGCAACCTGGCGTTCGTCAACGTACCCAACCCAGGCGTCGTCAACTCACGGGTCGCGCCTCAGACGCTGCAGATCCGCCCGACGCCCGCAGTCCCGCTGGACGACCGCCCTGATGAGCTGATGATCGACTGGGGCACGGTGCCCGCGGGCGCGCAGGCGACGATCTACCTGCCAACAGTCGATGCCGACGCGGTGTTGGACTGGGCACACCGCATGTATGTTTCAAATCGACTGAAGCGCGTCGACCCGCACACGATCAGCTGCGAGGCGGGCGGTGTGACGTTCATCCCGATCCCAGGCGGTGCCACGATCGACCACGTCGGGCTGATGACCATCGAGTTGCCGCCTACGGTCAAGAAGGGCAACCGCCACGCGGTGCGGGTTCGCCAGCTCACCGGGGCACGCGTGGGCAGCGGACGCAAGATTGAGCCCGGACAGACCATCAAGCGAGACCGGCAAGGCAGGGTCAACCTGGCGGTGCAACCCGACGCCGCGCCACCGGCGACCGTGAGTGCAGTGACACGCGGGCAAGGGTTCCTCTATCGGCGAACGATTGGGGCGTTCGGGCTGACGATTCCGGTGAGCACGCGCGGTGCCCTGCTGCACGATGAAGAGCGAACGCTCTCCATCTTTCGGCATATCGAACTTTCAATCCCGCTCGAATCGCGCTGGTGGCCAGTTTTCCGGCGACTGGTCGGCCTGCACGCCGGCCGCGTTGCGGGCATGGGAGGTGATCCGACGCGGATCGTCCCGACCGGCGACGGCGACTGGCGACATCCCGTCAAAGGCGACGGGCACCACGGCGACCATCACGGCGACGGGACCCACGAGCACGGACAGGACGGTGACGACCGCGAACACGGTTGTGAGCATGAAGGACGCGAGCGCCACAAGAGCGAGACGGTGAGGGGCAAGGTCGCCAGCCTGTGTTTCGATCACTTCGGCGATTTCACGGGATTCGTGCTCGAGACCTATGTTGACGAGATGGTGACGGTCTTGAGCCGCGAGCGGCGGATTGAGGTCCTGGCGCGCGACGCGTGGATAAAGCGTGCGATCGTGCAAGTGCATCTTTTGCCCCACCACCGCGTAGGCATGCTGGAACTGATGGGCCAGATAGATCCGCCGTGAAGCCTTGCGGATGCTCGACCTCGGGGCCGAATTCGCAACAGCTTGCGACGAGCCCGACGGCCGCTATGCGCCGCCTGGACTTGCGTCGGCTCGCCAGACCCATTCACTGCCTTGCCAGACCCACCGGCCAGTGCCAGGAGGGCTTCCGAACGTGCCGGCCGGTCGATGCCTGAGCCGATGGCGGCTTTGTGGCCGAGACCGTGAAGCCGGCTGATTGAGATGGAGGACAGCAACCGCTGCAGAACGGACGGCGGCTCCAACCCGGCCTCCAGGCAAAATCCAGATGCTCGGGGCGAGCCAGGCGTCAGGCCTGCTGGGAAGCCCACCCCGAAGAATGGAGCAGCATCAATGGCACTGACGAAGAAGGGCGAGTTCTGGTACGGGACGACGTCCGGCGACACCCAAGCCGAGCTGCGTAGCTACAGCGTTGCGAATCGCCATGAGGCCGTCCGGTTTGCCGCGTCCAAATGTGATTGCGGGTGCCGGACCTTCGCGCTGCAGACCGATGAAGAAGCCGGCGTGGCGATCCGCACCTGCACCGACTGCGGGCAGGAACACCTGATGGGCGACAGCGCGGACTACGTTGAAGAAGCCTTGCCTGAGACGCACGAGTGCGTGTGCGAGAACGAGGTGTTCGAGCTGATGTCCGGCGTCTCCGTGTACGAGGGCACTCATGACGTGCGCTGGTACTACATCGCTTGCCGCTGCGTGGAATGCAATCTGGTCGGCGTCTTCGCAGACTGGAAGTGTGAAGCGGGTGATGCGGCGGCCTTCCTCGCCAAGGTATGAGCGGAACCCAGCAGACATCAGGCTCGAAGGCTCCGGGTCACGCAAGGCTCAGAGGCAGGGCTCAAGTTTCAAGCCCTAGCTCGAGCAATACCTGACCCTCTCGCGCTGGAGCGCCAAGCCTCGGCACATCGACGGCGTCATGCCCGCACTTACCGCGCGAGCGGCCGAGGGGGGTAATGACGTGGTCGGTGGATCTGGCCGTATCAATGACAGCCAGCGCTGCAAGGCATGCGTCGGCTCTAGGCTGTGAGCTGCCGTTCGCAGCGACGCCGACTGGTGGCAGCTATCGAGCCGTTGCAGCTATTGGTAGAGACAAGCTCGACGACAAAAAAGCTGTCGGTTAGGAGCCAGCAAACTTGCGCTGCGGGTCCCATTCATCGTCCGGCGCATTGAGACGAAAACCTATCCTGATCCCGCGGCCGAACGCGGAGCAACTCTCAGCGACCATCTTCGAAGTCAAACGCTGCCGAACGATGGCAATCAACGCATCGGTGGAAAGCGCCTGGAACTCCTCGAAGTCGCGGAACTCGGGATGACAAACGTACGAGATCGTGCCGCAGATCGTTGCATCGGCCTCGCGCACTTCGATCTCGATCGCATGCCCCCATGGGCGATCACTGCGCTTTGCCAGCACCGCGAGCGTACAGCCTTGAATCTGAATGAATTGTTCGTCGCTCATTTGAGCAGGGAGTTGAGGTTGCCCAAAGCAGCCTGCCACGACAGGCGGCTCGTGGCCGAAAGTGCGAGTACGTTGAAGAGCGGATCTCCGCCTCACGCCATTGACCATGCAAACACCGCGAAAACGATCGAGCAAAGGAGCACCCCAGCAAGAACTCTCATCAGGGAAATCGGCCCGAAGGGTTCAGCCGGCGGGGCGATGGTCAGCAAAGCTAGCGCACGAACCGGACCGCCTTGTCGCGTGAGAACTTGGTAGCCAGGCCGGAAGATGCGTTTCGCGTATGCCGGAAACCGCTGCTCCACTTCCGTTTGACTCGCTGCCGACAAGAGCCATAACCAAATCCCTGCAAAGACGCCTACGAGCGAGCAAAGAATTGCGATGAGCCGCATGCGCGCTAGCCTACCCGACAACGGCCAGTTGCCAGTGATCGTTTATGGCCGGCAGGCGCCGATCATGCTTGACCAGCTAGTTCGGCCCAACGTACTGCCGGCGCCAAGAACATGTGATCGTTGCCGCGGGTCCAAACGGCGGAGCGGTCTTCGTCGTCTCCGAACACCTGCCAGCCCGTCGAAGGCGGCCCTATCAATTCGTCCCAGATATTCCGGGTCGGTGATGAGAGACGGTAAGTGAACTCGAAGAGTTCTGGCATCTTCCAGTACTGCCTCGGCGTAGCTGCCGTGATCGGCTCCAAGAGCACGAGCGCCAATTCAAGAGCGCTCGCCATCGAAGCCGCCTCATCCGCGCGACAGTTGGCGTAAATCCGCAAGAACATGCAGTTCAGTTTATTGCCGCAGGGCAGTCGCTCAGGAGTGACTGCAAGCGGCCGACAGCGTACATCGGCCGCAGTCGACCCGAAGGACGGCACCCGCTGCAAAGCGGGCAGGACTGGAGTGCTGGCCGCCGCGGCGATCTAGCTAGCCACCGGGGTATCAGGACTGAACCATTCAGCGCGCCGCCCGCCCCAGGCTGGCGACAAATGCCGCGCAGGCCCGGCTGGCATCGGGATCGTGGCGCCAGCCCTGGGCCAGCGTGCGCAGGGCCGCTCGCACTTCGCGGGGCATGGTGCCGTCGAGTGGATCGTCGGCCACCGCAGACAGGTGGTCTGCATAGAGCCGGCGCGCGTCGGCGTCGCAGTCCATCAACTCCATGACCGCGCTGGCCAGGGTCTGGAACTGCTCGGGCGACAGCTCCGAAGGTGTGCCCCGCTGCGGCCAGGCGGCCAGGCAGAGGTATTCGATGGGCCCGAGGCTGCGCCGCTGCGCGCCGGACTGCGGCGAGCCCCAGGCGGCGCGCGAGCCGCTGGGCAGGCGGCCCTGGCAGAGGGCCTGGGTCAGGGTCTGGGCCACGGCGGCGCGGGCCGCGAATTCGCCGCGCAGATTGACCTCGGCCAGCACGCGCAGAAAGGCCGGATAGAGCTGGTCGCCCAGGCCGGTGCTGACGGCCTCCATCAACGCGACGGCGCCCTCCTGGCGGGGACCGAGATCGAGGCAGCCGCCGACCAGGGCCTGGGCCGCTTCGACCCAGCGCGGTGCTGCCAGCAGTTCAGCCAACGAGGGCGCCGAGCACGCGCTCGGCGTGCTGCTGGACCGACAGGCCGCGCTGGTCGGCCGCCACGTCGGCTCGCAGGCTGGCGGCGCCGCCCCCACCCAAGCCATCGAGCCATGCCGGGCCGCCGTTGCGGGCCGATGCGGCGGGTGCATCCAGCGGGCGCAGCGAGGTCGCCGGGTACAGCGAGGCGGATGGTGACAGGGGAGCGCCGATCATGGCTTGGGGGGCTCGGGGTTGAAGTTGAGGGTCAGCTTAGCGAAGCGCTCCGCAAAAAGCGACTACGGCTGCCCCTAATTCGTCGGTCGGCCGCTCACGGCTTGCATTCCGAGAACACCGCCCGGCTGGCATTGAAGTAGGACAGGCGCCAGCCCTTGGCCGTCCAGCGCGCCTCGAAGGCGCCGCCGGCGTCGACGGCCGAGTCGCCGCGGCGCGACCATGGCGGCATGTCCAGGCGCGGCGCGTCGAGGGCCTTCAGCAGCTTGCCGATGTCGGTGTCGCCGTTATTGGTGGGCACGTCGGTCAGGCAGCTGGCGGCGTTGCGGATGATGCTGGACGGTGCCTTGACCATGTCGGGGCCTTCCGTGAACTCCAGCTGCGGCAGCGACAGGCGCTGCAGCATGTCGCCGTCGCGCTTGAAGACGGCCTCGCGGAACTGGCGCCAGAAGGTCAGGAAGGCGCCATCGCGGTCCACGCGCGACTTGCAGCCCTTGCCCTTGGGCGCCAGCGCGGATGACGCGGGCAGCACGAGGGTGCCGCAGCGCGCGGGCTCGAAGGCCAGCGTGTAACCATCGCTGCCGTCGCGCTTCACGGTGGCGCGGTAGCGGGTGTCGGCCTGGTCCTTGTCGGCCCAGGCGAAGCGCCAGGAACCATCGGGCTGGACCGTGGCCGGCCCTGCGCTGCTGAGGTCGCACTCGTGCGTGCCCGAGGTGACGTAGATGCCGGCGCGCAGCGGCGTGCCGGCGGCGTCGCGGCTCACGCTCACGGTCAGGCTGTCGCTGGGTTGGCAGACCAGTTGCGTGGGCAGCGGGTCGGGCGTGACCTGGGCGTGCGCGCCTGCGGCGGCGAGCAGCGCAGCGGCGAGTAAGGGGGCATTCAACAGCGCGGTCATGACGAAGCGGCAGTATCCCGGCGGCGGCCCCGCGGCCGTGTCACAGGAAGCAGGGGCGCCGCTCAGTTCGCGCGGCGCACGCCGATCGATTCGGACAGCGAACGGATGGACTCGGTCACGCCGTCGGGCTGGCCGCGGCCGGTGCCCTGGTTGCCGCCGATGACCTTCACGCGGCCATTGGCCAGCACCTCTTCGACGATGGCGACGTGGCCCTGGGTCGGGTTGTTGCCGCGCGGAAAGACGATGACGTCGCCCGGCTTCACATGGGCGTTGTCGCGCTGCACCGCCGTGCCCCAGTTCAGCCAGCTGCGCGCTGCGGCGCTGTTGGTGCCCGGCACGCCGGCCTGCTTCATCGTCCAGTTGACGAAGGCCGAGCACCAGGCGGTCTCGTCGTTCTTCGCCTTCAGCGACGTGGCCTGGTGGTACTCGACAACGCGTGGGTTGTCGCGCGCGCCGCGGATCTCCTTCGTGCCCAGCTCGCCCCGCGCAATGTCCAGCACGCGGCCGGCGCGACCCGTCGCGGCCGATGCCGGCGGCGTGGCGGTGGCCGGCGCGGCCCGCAGCAGGCCTTGCGTGTTCAGCGCCGTCTCGACGGCGTGGGTGCGGCGCTGCTGGTCGGCGCGGATGACGGCCTGCACCTGCGCCTCGGTGGGTAGGTGGCCCAGCTGGTTGCGGGCGATGGTGGCGAAGCCGCTGCCCGCCACGCCGCCGCCGGGCAGCTGGAAGCGCCGACCGGTGGACGCGTCGACAAAGCTGTGCACGCGCAGGTCGGTGATGTGGGCGGCGTCAAGGGGCTGGCCGCGCAGCGTGCCGAGCTGGCTCAGGAAGCGGCCGGCCGCGCTCGGCGACTGGTTGTAGAGGTCGAGATAGGCCGAGGCCAGGCGCGCGTTGTTCGGTTCCAGGCCGGCGCGGCGCGCGGCCGCTTCGTAGACCGGCAGCTGGCCTTGCAGCGTCGTCAGCTGGCGGCGGTCGGCATCGGCGGCGCTGGCGGCCGCATGCTGGTAGGAGAAGGAGCCGCGGTTGTGCACCGCATTGCCCGGGTCGGTGTGGCCGCCAAAGGCCGCGGTGAAGCCGCCATCCGGGCGGCGCGTGCCCTCGGCATTGCCGATGACGATGGCCACCAGGGCATTCGAGCCCAGGGCCGGGTCGGTGAAGCGCTGCAGGTCCAGCGCCGGTGCGTTGCGCGTGCCGTCGGTGCGCGCCAGTGCGGGCTCGGCGATCTGGCGCTGCGTCACCTCGCGCTTCTCGGTGGGGTCGGCGTTGAGCGCCCGGCTCATGCCCAGTTCCACGGTGGACTGCGCCGAGCCGCTGGCGATGGCGGCCTTGCCGACGTCGCTGCGGTAGCCCCGGTCCGTCATGTAGATCGGCAGCAGCGTGTCGTGCACCAGGCCGACGGAGCCGACGACGGGCAGGCCGTCCACCAGATGGCCCACCGACGGCAGGTTCAGCGTGTCGCCGACGTGGATGAGGTCGGCGTTGCGCACCTGCGGATTCGCGGCCACCAGCGCCTGCAGCGTCAGGCCGTGGTCGGCCGCGATGTGCCGCATCGTGTCACCGCGCTGGACGGTGTAGCGCGTCGCCGGGATCGTCAACTGGCTGCCCGGGTAGATGACGTCCGGGTTGCGCACCTGCGGGTTGGCGGCCAGCAGCGCCTGCACCGACACGCCGTTGGCCTTGGCGATGAGGCTCAGGCTGTCGCCGTGCTGCACCTCGTAGCGGCGGCCGGCCGGCGGCGGTGTGTCGTTCACGGCCAGTGAGGTCGACGTGGTTCGGGTAACGGTGCTCATGGGCTGCCCTTGGCGTTGTCCTGACGGGGCGATGAGCGAATCGCGCATCGCGTCGATCAGTCCATTTCAGACCAGCGCCGTGGACCGGGCAATTGCGGGCGCTGCTGTTTCAGAACGTACGCCGCCGCGCGCGCCGCTAGGGTTGGCCGCAATCAGCCGAACAGCCGCTTCATGACGTCCTTGACGACGCTGGCCCGCACCAGCATCTCCTCGTTCATCAGGGCCACCAGGCTGGCGAGCTGCAGCAGCAGCACGAGGTGGCCGACGACGGCCTTGATGGACATGGACAGGCTGAAGACATTGAGCTGCTGGGCGTAGCGGTTGATCAGGCCGAGCACGCCGTCCACCAGATAGAGCATCACCAGCGACGGCGCGGCGACGAGCAGGGCCAGACGCAGCATGCGGCCGAACTCGGCCTCGAAGGCGACCGAGGCCGTCGGCAGCAGCTGCCAGCCGCCGTGCAGGGGCCAGAGGGCAAAGCTGTCCAGCAGCAGGGCGGCGAACAGCATGAAGCCGCCCGAGGCCATGAAGACCCAGCTCGCCAGCCGCGCCAGGAAGGCGCCCGTCAGCGAGGTCTGGTGGCCCGACAGCGGGTCCAGCACCTGGGCCTGGGCCGATCCCACCTTGGTGTCGATGAGCTGGCCGGCCATCTCGAAGGACCACATCAGCCCGGCGAACAAGAAACCGAGGGCTGCGCCCAGCAGGACCTCGCGGCCGTACAGCACGGCCCATTCCCAGCTGCTCATCTGCAGCGGCTTGATCTCCTGCACCAGCAGCCCCAGCAGGCCCAGGGCCAGGAAGAGGGCATTGCGGATCAGTGCCGGGATCAGGTCCTGGGTGAACAGCGGCACCAGCAGGAAGGCCACCGCCACGCGCATGGTGGACAGGCCGAGCAGCAGGGCCGCATCGGTCGGGTGGCCGACCCAGAACTCCATCATTGGTTGATGCGGACCAGGCCAGGAAACTCGCTGAAGACCTTGTCGCCGAGCCGGTACAGGCCGCCGCCGAGCAGCGAGGCGGTGATGAAGATGGTGACGACGATGGCGAAGAACTTGGCCACGTACTGCACCGTCTGTTCCTGCAGCTGGGTGGCCGCCTGCACGAAGGCGATCAGCAGGCCGACGATGGCCGCCACCAGGATGGGCGGCGCCGACAGCAGCAACACCAGCCACAGGGCCTGCTGGGTGAGCTGGATGACTTCGCTGTTCATGTCTGGTAGGTCAACACGAGGCCATGGGTGAGCTTGACCCAGCCGTCGATCAGCACGAAGAGCAGCAGCTTGAAGGGCAGGGACACCGTGGTCGGCGACAGCATCTGCATGCCCATCGCCATCAGGATGTTGGAGATGACCAGGTCGATGACGAGGAAGGGCAGGAAGATCAAAAAGCCGATCTCGAAGGCCACCGTCAATTCGCTGACCGTGAAGGCCGGCACGATGACGAGGAAGTCGCGCTCGCTGAGCTCCTGGGCCTGCTCGGGCTTCAAGCTGCGCTGGGCCGTCTTCAGAAAGAAGGCGCGCTCCAGCGGCCGGCTGTGCTTGAGCAGGAACTCGCGCAACGGCTCCTTGGCCACGTCGGCGGCGGCCAGCATCTGGCTGGTCGATGCGGAAGAAGTCTTGACCGTGGTGGCTGTCGCGCGGCCCAGGCTGTCCTGCATCTCGACGCCGACCGGGTACATGACGTAGATGCTGAGGATCAGCGCCAGGCCGTTCATGACGACGTTGGGCGGCACCTGCTGCAGGCCCATGGCGTTGCGCAGCAGGCTGAGTACGACGACCAGCTTGGTGAAGGACGTGACCATGACGGCCACGAAGGGCGCCAGGGCCAGCAGGACGACGGTGATGAGGGCCGAGGCCGGCGTGAAGCTGCTCAGGTCCATGCGCTGACGGCCTCCACGCGGAAGGCTTGGCCGCTGCCCCAGGGCAGCAGGCGGCCGCGGGCCCGCACGGCGTCGGGTCGCGCGGCTTCGACGAGCAGGCATTGCGCCGGCAGGGGCGGCCGTGCCGGGTTCCAGTCCAGCACGGTCTCGACCGCCAGCGGCAGCTCCCAGCGTGCCACCAGCTGCCAGGGGTCCCCTGCCAGGGGTTCACCGCGCGCACGCAGCCGTGGCGGTGTCGCACCGTCCAGGAGCAGCAGGCCGCCCGGCTCCAGCGCGGCCACCTCCTCATCGTCGAGCCGCCATTGCGCCAGCACGCATTCCGCCAGCGTGGGCTGCCATTGCAGGCCCGGCACGTCAGGCGCCTGATGCAGGGCACGCAGCACGCTCCAGGGCAGGGCCAGCCTCACTTCCACATCGCTGCCGCGCCAGTGCGCCTGGGCGCCGCCGCTGTCGTCCGCTTCGGCAGCCCACTGCCAGTCCGTATCGGCCGCCAGGCCGGCCACCTGCAAGGCGTCCAGCAGTTCGCCGGCCAGGTCGAGAACGACGGCGGCCTCGGCCGCGCAGGGCGCCAGCTCGCCGGGCGAGAAGTCGTCGGCGTTGATGCACATGCGCAGCGGACCGCAGCGGTAGTGCCAGCCCACGCCCTGGGTGAGGGCTTGCGGGATGAACCTCATGCGCGACGACTCACCATGATGCGGGTCAGTTCGGTGACCGAGCGGCATTTCATCTTGCGCATGCCGCGCGAGCGGTACAGCTCCACGCTCTTCAGCGACAGCTTGATCTCGTCGGCGATGTTCTTGTTCATCAGGCCCTTGACCACCAGGGACAGCACCTGGCGCTCGCGCGGCGACAGGGTCTGCGAGCGGCGCTCGAACTCCTCGCGCGAGCCCTCGACCTCGGCATCGATGCCGGTGTCGACATCGGTCGGTGCGAAGGCGCGGTCCAGGGCGGCGCTGAGGGCCGCATCGTCCAGCGGCTTTTCCAGCAGCGAGACGGCGCCGCGCTTCTGCATGGCGGCCACGGCCAGCGGCACGTCGGCATGGCCGCTCATGTAGATGACGGGCAGGTGGATGCCGCGCTCGCGCAGCGCGTCGTGCAGGTCCAGGCCGGACAGCTCGGGCATGCGCACGTCCAGCATCAGGCAGGTGGACTCGGGCCAGGTCGTGCCCACGGCCACGCGGGCCAGGGACTGCAGCGCGTCGCGCGGGTCGCCCCAGTCGCGCACCTGGCAGCCAAAGCCTTCGAGCCAGAAGCGCAGCGAGTCGCGGAACTCGTGGTTGTCGTCCACCACGTAGATTTGCCGAGGGGTCATGTCGTCCTCTCCAGAGCGGTTTGTGTCGCGGCCACCGCCACGGGCAGCGCGAAGTGAAAGCAGCAGCCACCGGCCTCGCGCCGCGTGAACCAGAGCCGGCCCTGGTGCATCTCGATCAGCGAGCGGCAGATGGACAGGCCCAGGCCCATGCCGTTGGGCTTGGTGGAGCTGAAGGGCAGGAAGAGACGGCCTTCAGTCTGCGGCGTGATGCCGGGGCCGTTGTCGCTGACGCGCAGCTCGGCACGATGGGCTTCGACGGCCAGCTCGATGTCGATCCGGGGTTCGGCCGGACTGTCCAGGCGCAAGGCGTCCAGTGCGTTGCGCAGCAGGTTGATGAGCACCTGCTGCAGCATCACGGCGTCGCCCTGCACGGGCACGGGTCGCGACGGCAGGCGCAGCACCAGACGCACGGCCTCGCGCTGCAGGTCCCAGTCCAGCAGGGCCAGGCTCTGGTGCACCAGTTCGGCGAGGTCCAGGGCCTCGGTCTTGGGCTGGCGCGACTGGGTGTACTCGCGCACCCGGCCGATGATCTGGCTGGCATAGGTCACTTGCTGCACGGCCTTGTCCAGGGCGGCGAGCTCGTCGGTGTCGTCGGGGTGGCGGCGGGCCAGGCGCAGCTTGAGGCCGCGCAGCAGGTTGGCCGTCGCGCCGATGGGCTGGTTGAGCTCGTGGGCCAGCACGCTGCCCATCTCGCTGACGGTCAGCGAGCGTGACGTGAACAGCAGGCCCTCGCGGTCGTCGAGCTGGCGCTGCAGATGGTGCAGGCGCTCGCGCTCGTCGTCCAGGCGCAGCAGCACATGGCGGGCATCCAGGGCGACGCGCTGGGCCAGGTATTCGCCGCTGACGCCGCAGCGCGTGCGCAGGCCCAGCGGTGCGACCAGGGCGCTGGCCAGGCCGTGCAGGGGCTGGGCCCAGTCCTCGGCCAGGCCGCCGGCCTCGCCGGGCAGCAGGGCCTGCATGGGCGCGTTCAGCGCGACGAGGAAGTCGCCGTCGAGGATGGCCAGGGCCACGCCCAGCTCGCCCAGGGCGTGCAGCAGGTCGGCATCGATGCGGTTCATGGGCACTCCCGCGACCACAGCGGCTGGTTGCAGAGCAGCCAGGTCAGCGAGGGCCGCGTGCCCAGCAGCGTGCGCAGGCTGGCGCTGGCCGGTGCATGGACCAGCACTTCCGTCCACTGCGCAATGCCGGGCGCGACGTCCTCCAGCCGCAGCTCGCAGCTGACCTGGCCCGGCGCGAGCGCGGGGCCACCGGTCAGGTCGCGCAGCGTGCGCGGGCGGCCCTGGGTGCCCAGGGCCAGGCGCACGGCCCACCAGCGCTCGGTCGCCGCCGGGCGGGCACTGCGCCAGCGTGCCGGCCAGCGCCGCCACTGCCAGGTCGACGCATCGCGGCTGGGCTGCAGGCTGACCAGGCCGGCGGGGCAGGCGAGCAGCACGGGCAGGCCCACGCGCCAGGCCTGCAGGGCGGGGCGCAGGGCGGTCGCCGAGACGGGTGCGGCGGCGGCCTCGCGCAAGCGGTCGAGCAAGGCCTGGGCCCAGGCCGGCAGGGCTTCGACGACGGGTGCCTGCATCTCGGGCGTCGGCGGCTCCTCGTCCCGCGACTCGCCGCCGGCGTCGTCCCACAGCGCGCGCCAGGCCTCGGCGCCCTGGGCCCGCCAGCGCAGCTCCGGCCCGTTCTGCAGGCTCAGCGGCTGCACCAGCACCGGACTCACGGGCAGCAGCGCCGAGGCTGCATCGGCGAGCAGGGGCGCGAGCACCGGCAGCTCGGCCGGCCGCGTGGCGGATGTCGACGGCAGGGGTGACGCTGCCGCGATCGGGACCTGCTCGGGCGCCGCCTCGGCCGGTTCGGCCGGCTGGGCTTCGGCGCTGTCGGTCTGCAGCCAGGCCTGCCAGGTCTCGGCCGGGTTCACGGCCTGGATGGCGCCGACGCCGCTCATGGCTGCACCTCGTCGACCGGCAGGCTGCGCTTGTCCGCCCGCGCGGTCTCGCGCAGCCGTGACCTGAGGACCTCATGACCGGCGTCGCGCAGGCGCTTGTCCAGATCGCCCAGCTGCTGCCGCGCCTGGGCCTGGGCCACCGGCGGCACGCGCAGTTCCAGATGCAGGGGCGCCAGCGGCCGGGCCTGCGCGACCCCCCGCCGCCCGGCGGGGCCGGCCTGGCCCGGCAGTTCGACCTGCCAGACGCGGGCCGCCGCGGGTGCGGCGGGCTGGGGATCGGCGAGCCGCTGGGCGGCTTCGAGGCGCTCCACGGTGGGCGACACGCTGCGGACCTGCATGACCTCCTCGGCGGGCGCGCGCTTCGCGGCCGTCAGCGGGGCCGGCGCGCCGGGCAGCACGTCGGCCTCGGGCGACTCCTGATCGCGCAGCCGGCGGTAGGCGCTGCGCCAGTCGGGCTCGCCGGCGTCGCGGTGGGCCGTCGGCACGGGCGTGTCCTCGCCCGAGGCCGCCAGGGGCGAGCGGCCGCGTGGCAGCGTCGCGATCAGGGGCAGGAGGAGGGGCAGCAGTTTCACGGCGGTCTCAGTGCAGGGCACGGTGGGCATCGGCGGTTTCCAGTTCGGCCTGTTGTTCGCGGGCCTGCAGATCGCGGCGGCGCTGGTCCTTCAGCGTGGTGTCCACGGCGTCCTCGCGGGCCTGGGCGCGGGCCAGTTCGGCCTGGCGCTGGCGAACGGCCTCCACGGCCTGCGCCAGCGTCTCCTGCTCGTCGAGCAGGGCGTATTCATCGCGCTCCAGGCTTTCGGCCAGGGCCTCGCCATGGGCCTGCACCTGGCGGCCCCAGCGCGGCATGTCGGCGCTGCCGGCCGTGCCCCAATGCCAGACCAGCTCGGCCAGGCGCTGGCGGCCGCGGGCGATGCTGGCCTCACGGGCGTGGACGGCGGCGCGGGCCTGGTCTGCCTGGACCTGGGCCTGGGCCAAGGCCTGGCGCGCGCGCTGCACGCGCAGCTGGCGCAGGCGCAGCCACTGGCGTGCATCGGACGGAGAGAGGGTCATGCTCACGCGACGATCTCCCGCAGATGCTGCAGGCCGCCGTCCCAGTCGCTGGGCTCGTGGGTGGCTTGCTGCAGCAGGGCCTTGATCTGCGGCATGCGCTCGATGGCCTGGTCGGCCAGCGGGTCGCTGCCGGCCTGGTATTCGCCGACGCGCAACAGGAACTCGACCTCCCTGTGCCGCGCCATCAGGGCGCGCACATGGGCGGCGTCGCGCTGCTGCTCGGCCTGGGTCACGCGCGTGAAGACGCGGCTGGCGCTGGCCAGCACGTCGATGGCCGGGTAGTGCTGGGCCTGGGCCAGGGCGCGCGACAGCAGCAGGTGGCCGTCGAGGATGGAACGCACCTCCTCGGCCACCGGGTCGTTGCCGTCCTCGTCTTCGGCCAGTACCGTGTAGAAGGCGGTGATGGAGCCCTGGGCGTCGTTGCCGGCGCGCTCGAACAGCCGCGGCAGCTCGGCGAACACCGAGGGCGGGTAGCCGCGCCGCACAGCCGGCTCGTTGGCGGCCAGGCCGATCTCGCGCAGGCCGCGCGCGAAGCGGGTGACCGAGTCCATCATCAGGACGACGCGCGCGCCCTGGGCCCGGAAGCCTTCGGCAATGGCCGTCGCCGCATGCGCCGCGCGCACGCGCTCCAGCGCCGGCCGGTCGGACGTGGAGACGACGACGACGGAGCGCGCCAGGCCCTCGGGACCCAGGCTGTCTTCGAGGAACTCGCGCACCTCGCGGCCGCGTTCGCCGATCAGGCCGATGACGTTGACCTCGGCCCGCGTGCTGCGCGCCAGCATGCCCAGCAGCGTGGACTTGCCGCCGCCGGCCATGGCGAAGATGCCGACGCGCTGGCCTTCGCCGACGGTCAGCAGCGTGTCGATGGCGCGCACGCCGCAGACCAGGGGTTCATGCACCGGCCGCCGTTGCAGCGGCGAAGGCGCGTCGCGGTACAGGGGCACGCGCGGCAGATGATCGAGGGGCGGACCGCCGTCCAGCGGCTGGCCGAAGGCGTCGATGACGCGACCGAGCAGGCCGGCGCCGCTGGGCAGCTGGGCGGCCTCGTGCAGCACTTCGACGGCGGCACCGACCGGCAGGCCTTGCAGCGAACCGAGGGGTGCCAGCACGGCCTCGTGGCCCTGGAAGCCGATGACCTCGGCCAGCAGGCCCTCGTCGAGAGGGCGCGAAGGATCGAAGACGCGGCAGCTCTGGCCGACGCGGGCCTGCACGCCGGTGGCGCGCATCAGCGTGCCGCCCGCCTGCACGACGCGGCCCAGCGTGGCCACGGTGCGGGCGCGCTGCAGGCTGCGGCGCAGGGTGTCGGTCTCGGCGTCCAGGGCCAGGGTCATGGCCTCAGCCCCCAGGCATGTGCGAGACGCTCGACCTGCGTCGCGAGGCTGGCGTCGGCCGTGCCGAACTCCGTGGTCAGGCGGCAATCGCCTTCGGCCAGGTCGGCGTCGGCCACGATCTCGGCGCTGCCCAGGCCGGCCTTGTCGTCGGGGTCGACGGCCAGCAGCGCGGCGCGCAGGCCGTCCATGCGGGCGGGATGGACGTGCAGCCGCCAGCTGCGGGCCGGCAGCAGCTCGCGCGCGGCCTGGGCCGCCAGGCGCGCCAGCGCCTCGTCGGCGGGCAAAGGCCCCAGCAGCTTCTGGAAGACCTCCAGTGCCAGGCGGGCCAGGTCGCGCTGCTGGCGCAGGCCCTGCTCTTCATGGGCACGGGTGAGGCGGGTCAGCGCCACGGCGAGCTGCTCGCGCACCTGGCCCTCGGCCTGGGCCAGGCCCTGGCGCAGGCCTTCCTCGCGGGCCTGTTCGCAGGCTGCGTCGACGCGCACCTGCTCCTGCTCGAACAGCTCGCGCAGCTCGGCCAGCAGCTGGTCGGCTTCCTGCAGGGCCGGCACCTCGGCGGCGCGCAGCACGCGGCGGTCCGACGCGATGCCCAGCCGCGCGGTGGGGTCGCGATGCCACAACATGAAGCTGTTCATGCCGCCGCCCTGTCCTGCAGCGCCAGGGTCTCGCGCAGCACGGCCAGCGCGGTGGCCTGGGGCATGACCCAGGCGGCCACCGGGCCAAGGCGGCGGCTGGCGGCGTGGCGCAGCGAGCCGTGCGGCAGGCCCGCCAGCAGCACGGCGGCGCCGGCCTCGGTGAATTGCTGGCTCAAGGCCTCGGGCGTGCCGACCTGGGGCCAGCCGCTCAGACTCGCCGGCAGGCCCGCGGGCAGGGGCGGCCAGTCGGCAGCGCTGCGCAGGGCCCGCCACCAGGGCACGCCCAGGGTGGCGCGCGCGAGCTCGCGCAAGGGGCCGGAGATCCACAACCGCAGCGCCGGCGCGGCCAGCACGGAGCCGCAGCGCCGCGCCAGGCCGAGCAATTCGTCCTGCTCCAGCGCCAGCCAGGCGGGGGCGGCGTCAAGCTGGGCCCAGCTCAGGCTGCGGGCTTCGGCGGGCGCGTCGGCCAGCAGGCGGCGGGCGATGCGGGCTCGCAACGCGCGCTCAGTCATGGCCCTTCCCTTCCAGCGCGAGCTGCTCGTTGGCCCGCCGGCGGCGCCACGCCAGCAAGCCGGCGCCGCCGAGGCTGGCCGTGCCCAGCGTGAGGGCTAGGGCCATGGCGGCCGTCGGCGTGCCGTTGTCCGTCACGGTCGGGACCGTGGGCGTGGGCTCGGCCGCGAAGGCGACGACCGACACGCTTTCATAGGGCAGGCCCTCGACGCTGTTGACGACCAGGGCGCGCACCTTGGGCAGCAGGGTCTCGATGTTGAGGCCCGGGCGGTGCTTGAGCATCACCGAGGCCGAAGAAGGCAGCACCTTGTCGGACAGCGGATGGCGCTCGGGCACGACCAGGGTGACGCGCGCCTGCAGCACGCCGTCGATGCTGGTCAGGGTGTGCGACAGCTCCTGCGACAGCGCGTGCATGAGGCGGGCGCGCTCCTCGACCGGCGTGGACACGAAGCCCTCGCGCTTGAAGACCTTGCCCAGGCTGTCGTAGTCCTCGCGCGGCAGGCCTTGCGCCTTGAGGATCTGCACGGCGCGGGCGAAGTCGGCCTCGCCGGTCAGTACCTCGAAGCCGTCTTCGCGGGCGTTCTTCTGCGCCGGCACGCCGGACATGCGCAGCGCCGAGACCATGTCGTTGGCCTGGCGCTCGTCGAGCTTGGCGTAGAGAGTCTGCTCGCCGCAGCCGGCGAGCAGCGTGGCGAGCACCAGTGCGCAGAGGCTTCGAAGTGGTTTCATCAGGATTGCTGCCTGAAGAGTTGCTGCAGGCCTTCGGACGTGCGGTTGGCAATGTTCGAAGTCAGCTGGCAATGGAACATGAACTCCTGGCAGCGCACCGTCAGGTTGACGAGTTCGCCCGGCGTCAGCTCCTGGCCCGAGGCCGCTGCCGCGCGGGCGTCGCGCCCGAGGGAAGCGGCTTCGGCGTTGATGTGATCCAGCGGCTGCACGATGCGCTGCATGGCCTGGGCGGACGACTCGGTCGGGCCCAGGCGCTGCACGGCGCCGGCCAGGGCGCGCTGGAAGCCCGCCACGTCGGCCGTCGGCGGGACCTGGCCGAGGCTGGACAACGACGCGCCCGCGCCGAGCTGCACGTCCTGCACGGGCGCCGCGATGGCGAGGCCGGGTGTCACTGCTTGCGAGCCATCGTTTCGAGGGCGGAGCCGACCGTGGACACGGCCGTGTGCGAGCTGCTGGCCAGGAAGCTCATCTTCAGCGACATCGCGGTCAGCTCGGTGACGGCGGAGGGCGTGTCGCCGCCGCTGTTCATCGCATTGGAGGCGGTCTCGATGTCGCTGGCCTGCTTGTCCAGGGCCTTGCCCCAGGCATCGGCCATGGCTTCGAACCAGGAGCCGCCGCTGCCGTTGGTCTTGCCACCCGTGGTGCCGGTGACGGGAGCTGCGGCGAGGGTGTTGAGAAGCGTGTTGGACATGGGAGTCTCCTTGATGGAGGGTTGGGAAGAGGGCTCAGAGGGTCAGCCGCGTGCGCTGGCCGTCGCGTTCGACGACGACGGCGCGGCCGGCGATCTCGACGACGCGATGGCCGCTGGGCAGCAGGGCGCCGCTGAAGTAGCGGCTGCCATCGGCGGTGATGAAGTAGGGGCTGTCGGCGTTGTCGATGACGGCGACGAGGCGCTTGGCCGGGTCGTCCGGTGGGGGCGCGGCCGCGGCGGCCACGGCGGCGGGCGGCTGGTTGTCCACGCGCAGCGCGGGCAGGCGGGCGATGTCGCGTCGGGCCGCGGCTGCGGCGGCCTGCACCTTGGTGGCGTCGCGCTCCTGGGTGTGCAGCACCAGTTCACCCTCGGGCGACCAGCTCGCCTTGGCGCTGATGCCGTAGAGGCGGAAGACATCGACGGCGCCGGCCAGCAGGTCGGGGGCCGTGGCCGTGGCCGCCTGAGCGGGTGGCACGACCTTGGCCACGACCTGAGCGGCGTCGCGCAGCGTGCCGCCGCGCCAGGCCACCGACGCACCGCCGATGACCATGACCAGGCCGAGGGCCGTCAACACGCCTTCGAGCATGGGGCGCGGCTTGGCCGCGGCGGCGATGCGCGGGACCGCGGGCTCGGCATCGTCATGCAGCACCGGCTCGGGCCAGTAGTCCTGATCGGCCGGGCCATAGGCCACCTGCGTGTCGCCCAGCTGCAGGGTCTGGCCCGGAGCCCAGGCATGCACGGTGACGCCGGGTGCCAACGGCTTGTCCGCCAGCACCGCCACGCCGGACACCAGCTGCACGCCGATGCGGTCCGCGGCGACCGGCACCAGGCGCAGCTGAAAGTCCACGTCGCTGGCGAGCAGGATGTCGGCGAACTGGGTGTCGGCCTGGTTGGACGCGTTCAGGCCGCAGACCAGCAGGTCCTGCTGGGCGTCCAGCCGCGCGCGCGCGCCGAGCTGGCGGCCGGCCAGGACGCGCAGTTCCAGCAGAGGGACGGGGTGGTGGGACTTCATGGCGGACTACTCCTGCTGCGCGGCGCCCTCGCCGCCCGTCGAGCCGGCGGGTGCGGCCGGGTTGGCTGGATTCACGAGAGGCTGGCGGGCTCTTTCCATCACGTCGGCCGTGGCCTTGCTGCTGGCCAGTCGGGGCGTGATGAGGAACATGCGTTCGATGCGCTGGCCGCCTTTGCGCTGGGTCTTGAAGAGATTGCCCAGCAGCGGGATGTCGCCCAGCACCGGCACCTTGTCGACGCCGGCCGTCGAGCTGTCGCGCACCATGCCGCCGATCAGCAGGCTCTCGCCCTCGGAGATCAGGGCCTGGGTGTTGATGCCCGAGCGCTCGACGATGGGCAGGTTGTCCACGCTCTGGCCGGTCAGGCCGCCGTCCTCGATCTGCACCAGCAGCTTGATGCGGGCCGGCGCTTCGTCGCCGTCCTTGAACACATGCGGCGTGACGCGCAGCCGCGTGCCGGCGGTGACGTTGAACAGGTCGACGTCCTCGCGGCCGGCAACGCGCACGTAGTAGGTCGAGCTGTTGTCGAACACCGCCTCGACGTTGGAGAGCGTGACGACCTGGGGGCTGCTGACGACCTTGGCGGCGCCGTCGCTCTGCAGGGCGGTGATGCGGGCGACGAAGGGGTAGCGGTCACCGATGACGGCGGAGATGACGCCGCCCTTGGCCGAAGGCGTCGGGTCGACCTGGCCATTGAGGCGGGTGTCGCTGGCCGTGCCGTTGCCAAACATCAGGCTGGACAGGCCGTGGTTGTAGCGCCAGTTGATGCCGAGCTCGCGCATGCGGTCGGTGTTGACGTCGATGATGGTGGCCTCGATCTCCAGCGACTGCGGCTCGACGTCCAGCGACTTGATGAGGGCGGCATAGCGGTCCAGACGCTCGGGCAGGTCGCGCACGATGATGGCGTTCAGCCGCGGGTCGGCCTCGATGCGCGGCGCGAAGTCGGGCGGCGGCGCGGGCTCGGCCGCCTCGGGCTGGCCATAGCCAACCTGGGTCAGGGCCGCCACCAGGGTGTCGGTGCCGCGCACGCTGGGCGCGGCCTCGTCGACCAGGCCCAGCGTCGTCGTGTTGCGTGCGGACGCGCTGCGCACGCGCTGGCTGCCCTGGGCACGCGAGGGGTCGGTGGTCACGGCGGCGGCTCGGGCCTGCCGGGGCTGGCCAGTCAGCGAGCGCAGGATGCTGGCCACGCCGGGCAGCGTGGTCTGCTGGCCGCCGAAGCTCATCGGCACGTCCTGGGCCCAGGCATAGCGCAGGTAGAAGATGCGGTAGTCGGGCAGGGGCTGCTGCTGGGCCGGCGCCCAGGTCTTCATCGCGACGGCCGTCGTGCCGGGGCGCACCTGGCGCACCAGTTCGTCCACCTGCTGCACGAAGCGCTTGGCGCCCACGGCCAGCAGGGCGCCGTCGTCGCTGAACTTCAGCGTGTTGCGGGCATCGGGCAGTTGCAGAGCCTGCGCGGCGCGCTGCACCTGGGCGGCGGCGGCAGGCGTCAACAGATAGCTGCGCGTCTGGGTCTCGCCGGCCGGCGCGATGTAGAGAACGCCACCGTCGTAGTAGCTGAGCAGGTTGTAGGCGCGGCTGAGGTCGCGCAGCAGCTTGGCCGGCGTGCCCTCGAAGCGGCCGTTGACCTGGCCCTGCACGCCGGTGGCGACGACGGGGATGTCGCTGCCCGAGAACAGGCCCTGCAGGAACTGCTCGATGGGCTGGTCGCGGGCCTCGAGCTTGACGGGGCGCAGGCCTTCGGGCAGCGGGGCAGCCAGCAGGGGCGCAGCTTGGGCCAGCAGCAGCGTGGCGGCTGCCGCGATCTTGAGGGTGGAGGTCATGCGGCGAGCAGCGCGGCCTGCGGGGCAGGCGCGTCGATTCTGGGTGGGGGCAGATGCAGCAGCGGCGTCAACCGCAGCGTGGGCAGCAGCTCGTGGAAGGACAGCACCGGCATGTCGAAGCACTCGGTCTCGATGAGCTTGCGCAGATGCCAGCGCAGGTCGATGGCGCAGACCAGGGCCTGGGGCTTGAGCGCCTCGACCTGGGCCTGCACCTCGGCGGCGAACTGGCGGGCCACGTCGGGCGAGATGGCGAGCTGGGTCACGCCGCCGCTGACGTGCAGGTTCTGGCGCATCAGGTTCTCGAGCTCGGGCGACAGCATCAGGGCCTGCAGCTCGCCACCCGGGCAGATGCGGTGGTGGGTCTGGCGGCGCAGCGCGATGCGCGTCATCTCCGTCAGGGCCTGCACGTCCTTCTCGCGCTGGCTGGCGTCGGCCAGGGCCTCGAGGATGTCGCGCAGGTTGCGGATGGAGACCTCCTCGGAAACGAGGCGGCGCAGCACCTCGGTGACCTTCTGCACCGGCAGGGCGCGCAGCACTTCCTTGACCACATCGGCCAGCTCGGCCTGGGCGCGGGTCAGCAGCTCGCTGGTCTCCTGGATGCCGACGAAGAGGGCGGCGTTGCGGCGCAGGGCCTGCTGCACCTGCCGGGCCAGGGCTCGCGGGTCGCCGCTGATGTCGCCTTCGGACAGCGGCACCTCGTGGGCCAGCAGGCGCCAGCCTTCGCGGCCGAGGCGGCCGTGCAGGGCCACGCGCGGCAGCGGCAGGCCCTGGTCGAGCTGCAGTTCGTCCAGCATCGCCTCGATGGCGCGCGTCACGGCAATGCCGCCGTCGGCTAGCAGGGACTGGGGCAGCTCCAGCAGCAGCGGCACCGAGGGACGCAGGCGCGGCTGGGCCGTCTTCAGCGCGCTGGCCTTGGGCCGGCGGCGCCTGGGGCCGAGCTCGGGCAGGTGCTGGGCCAGCCAGTCGCGGCCCCAGGGCGTCAGCATGACGCCGGCCGTGCCGAAGACGACGGCCAGCAGGCCGAAGACCAGCGGCGGAAAGCCCGGCACCGTGGCCAGCAGCAGGCAGATGCCGGCGGCCATCATGTGCACGCGTGGCTTGGCGCCAAGCTGCTTGCGGATGGCGTCGCCGAGATGGCGGTCGTTCTCGTCGTCGTTGGTGCGCGTGACCAGCAGACCGGCGGCCATGGCGCCGAGCAGGGCGGGGATCTGCGCCACCATGCCTTCGCCGATGGACAGGATGGAGTAGCGGTGCACCGCGTCGGCCAGGCTCAGGTCCTGCTGCAGCACGCCGATGGCCAGGCCGCCGAGCAGGTTGATGAGGATGATGACGATGCCGGCGATGGCGTCGCCTTTCACGAACTTCATCGCGCCGTCGAGGCTGCCGTGCAGCTTGCTCTCCAGCTCCAGCGTGCGGCGGCGGCGCTTGGCCTCGTCCTTGTCGATGAGGCCGGAGCGCAGGTCGGAGTCGATGGACAGCTGCTTGCCCGGCATCGCGTCCAGCGAGAAGCGCGCCGCGACCTCGGCCACGCGCTCAGCGCCCTTGGCGATGACGATGAACTGCACCACCGTGATGATGAGGAAGACCACCAGGCCCACCACCAGGTTGCCGCCGGCCACCAGCTTGCCGAAGGTGGCGATGATGTGGCCGCCGTCGGCGTGCAGCAGGATGAGGCGCGTCGTCGCGATGGACAGGGCCAGCCGGAACAGCGTCGTCATCAGCAGCACGCTGGGGAAGACCGAGAACTCCAGCGGCCCGGCCACATAGACGGCGATCAGGATCAGCACCAGGCCCGAGGCGATGTTGACGGCCACCAGCAGGTCGATCAGCCACAGCGGCAGCGGCAGCACCATCAAGGCCACGATGGCCACGATGCCGGCGACCAGGAAGAGGTCGCTGAAGCGGGCGATCAGGCCCTCGCGCGGCCGGTCGGTCGCGGCGAAGTAGCCGGAGAGGCCGTCCCTTGCGCTCATGCAGGGGCTCCAGAGAAGCGGCGGCGCAGTTCGGCGTAGACCGCCATCACGTCGCGCACATAGGCCTGGGTCTCGGCATAGGGCGGTACGCGGCGGCCATGGCGCTCGACGGCGCCCTCGCCGGCGTTGTAGGCCGCCAGCACCAGGCGCAGGTCGTTGCCGAAGCGGGCCTGCAACTGCTTCAGGTAACGGGCCGAGGCTTCCAGATTGCCTTGCGGCGTCAGCAGCTCGCGGTCGGCCTGGGCCAGACCCATGCTGCGGCCGGTGGCGGGCATGACCTGCATCAGGCCGCGCGCGCCGGCCGGCGAGATGGCCTGGCTCTGGTGGCGCGACTCGATGTGGGCCACGGCGTGCAGCAGCAACGGGTCGATGTCGTGGCGCTGGGCCACCTCGGCCATCAGCGGTGCCAGCGCGCGGATGCGGGCCTGGCCGGCGCTGTCGCGGCTGGTCGGCAGCGGTGTGGCCTCGGCGAGCGGCGTCGGCCGCGGCATGACGGGTGCCGCGACCGGCTCGGCGACGACCGGCTCGGGCTCGACGACGGTGGGCAGGGGCGCAGGCGTGCGCACCAGCGTCGCCAGGCACAGCTTCTCCGCCAGCGCGAAGCCGCTGGCGCCCGTGGCCGGGGCGCCGTCCAGCAAGGCTTCGGCCGAAAGGGATGGGCAAGCCGGCGCCGCCTGGGCGCTCCACATGCCAACACCTAACGCGGCGGTCGCCATGACCTGGCAGATCCGTTGGAGTCCGAACACCTGTTGTCTTCCCTGTTTTTGGACGGGCGGACTATGCGGGCAAGGTCTGCGGTCTTGTTGACCATTGCAAGCAGACGTAACTGACTAACCCGTAGACATCGCTCCTTTGTATGTATTGAGGGCCCCCCCACGTTTACGCGTGGAAACATCTGCTGCACCGCCGCAATGGCGGACCGGGCATCGTTCGCTCCCGCCTGGCCAAGCACCACACCGTGGGCCGCACGGCGCGAGGCCCCCTAGAAGTAGGTCTGGCCTGAAAACAAGTTTTCACAAACCCCGTTTGCACCCCCTAGAAATAGGTGTTAGGGAGCCATGGCCGACGACAGCGGCGACAAGACCGAACAACCCACGCAGAAGCGCCTGCAGGACGCCCGCAAGAAGGGTGACGTCGCCAAGGGCAAGGAGCTGACGAGCACGGCGACGTTGCTCGTCTGGCTCGTGATGGGTGCGTTATGCCTGCGCCTGGGCTGCGAGCGCGTCGCCGCCCTGTGCGAGAGCCTGTTCGCGCGCGTGTCGGCCGGCTGGCGCGAGGAGGGCTTCGGCCATATCGCGGCCCTGCTGGGCTGGCAGAGCGTGGAACTGACCGTGCTGCTGGTGGCCCTGCTCGTCATCCCGGTCGCGGCCCTGGGCACGCTGGTCGAGTTCCTGCAGGCCGGGCCGGTGCTGGCCTTCGAGAAGGTCGCGCCCAAGCTCGAGCACCTCAACCCGGCCGAAGGGCTGAAGCGCATGTTCTCGCTGGACAACCTCGTCGAGCTGATCAAGGGCATCCTGAAGACGGCGCTGCTGCTGGGCATCGGTTGGGCGGTGGCCAGGCTGCTGCTGCCCGACGCGATGCGGCTGGCCCTGGACACCGCGCAGCCGGCCCAGCATCTCGGCGGCCTGATCTGGGAGGGCACGGTCAAGACCCTGGCCTGGACGGTCGGCGTGTTCTTCGGTGTGGCCTTTCTCGACACGCTGTGGACCCGCCACCGCTTCACCAAGAAGATGCGCATGAGCATGCGCGACATCAAGCAGGAGATGAAGGAGAGCGAAGGCGATCCGCATCTGAAGCAGCAGCGCAAGCAGGCCCATGCGGAATGGAGCCAGCGCAACCAGCAGGCCGCGGCGCGCGGCGCCAATGCCCTGGTCGTCAACCCGACGCACGTGGCCATCGCCATCGACTTCGAACCGGGCCGCTGCCCGGTGCCCACCGTCAGCGCCAAGGGCGAGGACCATGTCGCCCGCGCCATGCGCGAGGCCGCCGAGGGAGCCGGCGTGCCCATCGTGCGCAACGTGCCGCTGGCCCGCGAGCTGCTTGCGCGCTGCGAGGAGGGGGAGGTCATTCCACCCGACCTCTTCGACGTGCTGGCCGAGGTCATCGTCTGGGCCGAGGGCGTGCGCGAGCAGCTGAAGTGGGAGGCCGGGCGCGCCGACCCTCACCGGCGCCACGAGATGCCTGCCGAGCCGCCGCGCATGCGGCCGGCCCCCGGCGAAGACCTGACCCCTCACCCTGACCTGGACCCGCGCGCCGTGCCGGCCGAAGCATCATGAAACTGCCCCTCGCCCACCCTCGCTTCGCTGAACGCGAGCGAGTCCGGTCGGCCCCCCGAGGGGGCGGCGATGCTCGCGGCATCAAACCGCGAGCACATCGCCAGTCGGGCCGGCTAGGGAGCGGCCCGGCGCTCGGCCCGCAATTACCCAATTTCATGCGGCCCAGCGGGCGTTGGTTCCGAGGAATGCTCACATGCAAGACCTGATGCTCAACCTCGCCAGCACCGTCGCGGCCCTGGCCTTCGTGCTGCTGCTGGCCTGGGTGCTGATCCGCGGCTGGCGGCGGCTGCAGAACCTGGGCGGCCGCGTGCCGGGCGCCGATGGCGAGGCCCTGCGCTTCGTGCGCGCCCTGCCCGTCGGCGCGCGCGAGCGAGTCGTGCTGATGGACCACGCCGGCGAGCGCTGGATGCTGGGCGTCACGGCCGGGGGCATCAGCCTGCTGGCGCGCTGGCCGCAGGGCGAGACGCCGCCGGAGCGCCAGCCGTGACGACCTTTGCGCATCAGGACGCGCGGTTGCGGCTGAGCGAGTTCGGCGCCGGCGATGCGGCCGACATCCAGGGCCTGCATGCCGACCCGCGCGTGCGCGCCCTGCTGCCCGACGAGCAGCCCCTGCACGAGTTGCGCTGGGCCCAGGCCTTCACCGCCTGCCTCGGTGACTTCTATCGCCGCCATCCCGGTCTGGGCATCTGGCGCTGCGCCGTGCCGCAGCAGGACGCGCCCGAGCAGTTCGCCGGCTGGTTCAGCCTGATGCCGGTGCAGGCAAGCCCCGGCAGCCCGGTCCAGGCCGGTGAAGCCGAGCTGGGCAGCCGCCTCAGGCCCGAGCATTGGGGCAGCGGCCTCAGCCTTGCGGGCGGCGAGGTGCTGCTTCGCCATGCCTTCGAGACCCTCGGCCTGCCGCGGGTCTGGGGCATCTGCCATCCGGACAACCGTGGCGCCCGTGTCTGCCTGCAAGCCCTGGGCTTCACGCCGCGCAGCACGGCCCTCTACGAAGGCCAGCCCTCCGAGCACCATGCCCTGGACGCCGCGACCTGGTCGGCCGTCCGCACCCTCAGCCGCCGCGACCGCCTGCGCCGGGTCCGGCGTGCGGTCCCACCCTCAACCCTCGCCCCGTCATGACCACCTCCGCCACTCCCAATTCCTGGCAGTCCGCCCTCGGCCAACGTCTTGCGCAAGCGCTGGAGCAGTCGCGCTTCGCCCATCCACCGCTGGCCGACGCCGCCGCCGGCAGCGACCTCGGCGCGACGCGCTGGCGCCTGCCTTCGCGCGTGGCCGAGCCCACCACGGCCGCCGCGGCGCTGCGCGAAATGCTCGGCACCCCGGCCCAGCCCAGCCTGGTGACGCATTGCCTGCAGCACTACCGCAACCAGCTGGCCGCCGGCCGCGCCGAGGACGACCTGGGTGCGGCCCTGGCCGCCTATCTGGGCGCCTGCCGCCAGGCCTTCGACCACGAGGCGCTGACGCCGCAGCGCTGGCAGGCCATCACGCAGTGGGTCAAGGCCTGGGTCATCGACGAACTGCCCTGGGACGACGCACCGCTGGCGCAGCGCCAGGAGACCTTCGAGCGTTTCGCCGTGCTGGCGGTGGCCCTGGGGGAGTGGACGGTGCAGGCCAGCCGCCAGGGCAGCGCGGCCCAGGCCTCGGCCACCTGGATGGCCCGCAACAGCTTGGCGCGGCAGCTCAGCCTCGACCTGCCCGCACTGTGTGCCGCGCTGCGCCAGCTCGACACGCCGGCTGCGGCCAACCCTAGCGTGGTTGGCGCCGAAATAGGAGCAGCCGCATATAGGCAGCCCGGGACCGAGCCCGTTTAATCAAACCCGTCAGCGCCGCAGAGTTTGCTCAGAAAACCTTGCCGACAAGACACGCAGCGAAGCCGGTGTTTTTTCAGTCGCCACCGGATTCAGATGCTCCGAAATTCACACATCAATGCGGCAAGGCTTTGCCGCAAAACCCAACTTTTGGAGATCGACATGGGATCAGCAGTTAGCAGCGTTTTCGGCGGCGGTGGCTCGGGTGGCATCCTGGGCGCCATTGGCGGCATCGTCGGCGGCATCTTCGGCGGCCCGATCGGCGCCATGATCGGCCAGGCCGTCGGTGGCATGCTGCAGCAGGCCATCAGCAACGGCACCGACAGCGCCGTCGACAAGCTCGTGAAGGAACATGGCATGCCCAAGTTCCTCGGCGACGAGATCAAGTCGACGGTCGGCAACGTGATGAACCAGCAGGCCGCGCAAGGCCAGCAAGGCGTTTCCGACGAGGCCCGCCAGGTCGCCCGCCACAATTTCTCCGACTCCATCAAGGACTTCGAGAAGAACTTCTCCGACAGCCTGGTGCAGGGCACCCTGGACGCGCTGCGCGGCCAGAACGGCGGCAGCACCGGCAAGCCCAGCAAGGGCGGCTGGCTGCAGGCCATCGCCTCCGTGATGGGCAAGCAGCTGGGCGAGAAGGCCAAGGAGATGGTCAAGCTCTCCAACGAGATCAACCAGGCTGCCTCCGACAAGAGCAACAAGAGTCTGGGCGAGGACGAACAGGCCAAGGCAGCCGACACCTTCAACCGCAAGATGACCGAATTCCAGGCCACCAGCCAGGAATTCAACTACCTGAACAGCGTCTTCACCACCGCCCTGAAGGGCCTCGGCGAAGCCCTGTCCTCGATGGCTCGCAAGCAGTAAGCGACGTCATCGGCTTTCCCAAGAAAAGCCATCCGGCAAGGGGCGCGAGCCCCTTGCTTTTTCGCGTTTGGGCGACGGCCCATGAGACCCGAACGACACACCCCGACTGGAGACCCCATGCGCCGTGCCCTCTACCCCTTGCTGCTGTGCCTGTCCCTCGCCGGCCTGAGCGGCTGCGGCGGCGGCGGCGGGACGGCCTCGCCGGACCCGACCACACCCACCACGCCGACGCCGACGCCGACGCCGACGCCGCCCGACACGCCGACGGTCTCGGGGCAGCTGTGGCATTCCGACAGCAAGGTCGGCAACTACGAGAGCGGCACCTATGTCTCACCGCTGAACGGCTCCAACTCCGCCTTCGTCACCGACTACAAGTTCTCGATCGTCGATTCGGCCGGCGCCCGGCTGGCGCGCACCAGCTATGACGCCGGCGCGGAAGCCACCAGCTTCAAGATCACCCAGGCGGACGGCCGCACGCAGATCGCCGGCTTCAGCATCGACGGCGACTTCGCAGGCGTTCGCATGGCCCCCAACGGTGCCAACGTGATCCTGGCGAGCTGGGGCGCGAGCTACATCGACTTACACCGCAGCATCGTCTACGACTTCGCCAACGATAAGCTGCTGTTCGCCGCGGCACGCGCGGATGCGAACGACGCCTTCGACTGGCTTCCCGATGGCCGGCTGGTGCGGGTGAGGGCCAATGGCAATATCAGCACGATGACGACCGATGGACGAGAGACGGCGACTGGTGCCGTGCAATGGCCGCAAGGCTGGCACCTGGGCAAGGTGTTCGCGAGCCCGGACGGCCAGGGCCTGGTCGCGCGCCTGGACAGCGACGCGGGCAGCGACCACGACCTGTGGGTCATGAAGCTCGACGGCAAGGAATTCGGGCGCCTCACCACCACCAACATCTCGACCTATGCGGTCTGGTCGCCCGACGCCAAGCAGATCGCCTTCAACAAGGACACGGGATCCAGTTGCAGCGATGCCAGCTGCCAGGGCACCTGCGACATCTGGTACGCCCCCGCCACGGCGCGCAGCATCTCGGCGGTCGAGGCATCCAAGGATGCTTTCAAGTTCACGGTGAAGTCCAGGGAAGGCAGCAGCCTGCCCCTGGGCTGCCAGCTGCTGGCATGGACACGCTGAGGCGCCCTCGTCTTCCACGCGGCGGGTTGCGATGACGACCCGCGAGCCGCAGGCGACACCGGCCTGGATACGGGCCGCCGTGGCCCTGGCCAGCGGCGCGAGCCTGCTCGTCTATGCCCTGGCCCATGGCGCCGCCGCAGCCGGCCCGCGGGACGCCTCCGGTGGCCCGGTCTCGGGGCGGCTGTGGCATTCCTCGGCCCGCGTCGGCAGCTACGACAGCGGCACCTATGTCTCGCCGCTGAACGGCGGCAATTCCGCCTTCGTGACGGACTACAAGTTCTCCGTGGTGGACCGCCGCGGTGCCCGGCTGGTGCGAAGCGACTACGACGCCGGCGACGAGAACACCCGCGTCCGCATCACCGGCCCCGACGGCCGATCGGAGCTGGCCAGCTTCGTCGTGGACGGAGACCTGAGCAACATCCAGCTTTCCCCCAGCGCCGGCCATCTGCTGCTGGGCCGATGGGGCAAGAACTATCTCGCGAAACATCACAGCGTGGTCTACGACTTCGCCGCCGGCAAGCTGCTGTACGCGACCGCCGGCGCCGATGCCGGCGACAGCTTCGCCTGGCTGCCGGACGGCAGGCTGCTGCGCGTGCACGCCGGCGGCGCGATCAGCGCCATGGCCCTGGACGGCCGCGAAACACCGCTCGGTGCGGTGCAATGGCCCCAGGGCTGGGAGCTGGGCGCCGTCTTCGCCAGCCCGGATGGGCAGCAGCTCGCGGTGCGCCTGGACGGCAAGGCCAGCAAGGACCATGACCTGTGGGTGATGCGGACCGATGGCCAGGGCTTCGGGCGCTTCACCACCACGCAGATGACGACCTATGCGGTCTGGTCTCCCGACGGCCGATACCTGGCCTTCAACAAGGACACCGGCGCCAGTTGCAGCGACGCGAGCTGCTACGGCAGCTGCAAGGTCTGGTACGCGCCGGCCACGGCGCGCAATGTCGCGGCCGTCGATGCGTCCCGCGACGCCTGGCAATTCACCGTCAGGGACACGCGTGGCGGCAGCACCCAGCTGGGTTGCCAGCTGCTGGCCTGGACGCCCTGAGCACGCTTCGTTAGGGATTGGGAATCGCCGGGCCGCAGGCTCCAATCCAGCGACGCATCCATCCCCAGGCGACCCTCGGCGTCGCCGCTTCCACGGACCTCCCGCGATTGCCCACGATCCCCGTCCGCTTCGCCATCGCGCTGGTCTGCATGGCCGCGCTGACCACCGCGCAGGCCGCCGCCGCACTGGCGGGCACGCTCTGGCACTCCTACAGCGACCTCAGCAATCCGCAGGGAACCTTCGCGACCGATCCCAACACCGGCCAGTCGCGCCGGGTCTCGGCAGAGAAATGGGGTGCACCCTGGCCCGATGGTGAGCGTCTGCTGTGGCGCGACTACACCTCGCAGGGATCGGGAGGCGACGAGACCCGCATCGTCGTGCGCCGCAGCGCCGACCAGGCCGTGCTCGTCGACCAGGTGGTGGACGGCTACGTCGGCGACGACGTGCGCCCCTCGCCGCGCGGCGGCGGCCAGATCCTCGTGAGCTGGGGAGAGACCATCTTCTCGGCACGCGGTCCGGTCGTCTACGACCTCGACTCGCGCCGGCTGCTCTACGTCACGCGGCCCAGCAAGACACCCGATGCGCTGTCGTGGATGCCCGACGGCTCGCTGCTGCGGGTGCAGCCCTCGGGCCTGATCAGCAAGGTGGTGCCGGGCCGCGCCGAGCAGCCCGTCGCCAGCGTGCGCTGGCCCGAGGGCCGCGTCCCCGAGGCGCTCTATGTCAGCCCCGACGGCAGCAGGGCGCTGGTGCAGCTGGCGGCCCTGCGCGATACCGGCTCGGTCAGTGGCGTGGACCTGTGGATGATGGATGTCGACGGCAGCAAGCTGCGCCGCTTCACGCGCAACGACCTGGTCGCCCACGCGTTCTGGTCGCCGGACAGCCGCCACGTCGGCTTCGTCAAGGACACCGGCGTGTCCTGCAGCGACGCCACCTGCCGGGGCAGCTGCACGCTCTGGGTTGCCGACGCCGGCGCCTCCCAGGTGGTGGCCGTGCAGGCCTCCGGCGATGCGCAGCGTGTGCCGCTCAGGCGGCCCGATGGCTCGATGACCCGCATCGGCTGCCCCGCCATCGGCTGGACGCGTTGACCGCATGCCCATGACCCGCTCCGGACGTCGAGGGGCCGCAATGGTCGCGATGCTGCTGGCCGGTGCTGCCGTGGCCGACGAGCGCTCGCTGGCCGCCGACCCCGCTGCCGTCGGCCAGCTCGTCGAGGCCGTCAGCCTGGACGTGATGTCGGAGGCCACGCTGGGTGCCTGCGAGGACATGGGGGCGGCGTCGGGCGCGCGGATGCGCGAAGCCTGGGTGGCCTGGCGCGAGCGACATCAGCTCGCGCCTCTGCGCATGGTGGTGGCGCGCATGCAGGAGCGCAGCAGCAGCATCCCGTCGTTCACGCGGCTGATCGAGCCCATGCGCCAGCGCGTGCTGGACGACCCCGCCCCCGAGCAGGCCTGCGCCGCATTGACGCGCGACTGGCAGGGGCCCGGCATGGACGTGAGCACGCTTTATCCGCAGGCGCGGCCGGCGGCCCAGGCGCTGGTCAGGACCAGGCTGGTGGCGCCGCCCACCTCACCGGTCGTGGCCCCCGAAGCCGCGCGGGGCCAGGTCCTGCTGCCCAGCCAGATCCCGGCGCTGTCGGCGCAGCGCGGCCACTGGCTGGTGATCTCCGAGGAAGACGCGCAGCGCCGCCTGGGCACCGTCTACGTCAAGGGCCGCGTGGCGCGCGAGATCGATCGGCCGCTGCACTTCTTCCTGGTGCAGGACCAGGGCGATCGCCAGGCCGAGCAGCGCGTCTGGTTGAAGTTCGACGCCGAGCCCTGGCTGGGCCGCGAGGTCGTGCTGCGCGGCGTGGCCACGTCGCTGAATGGCGACTCGCTGGACCTGGCCGATGCGGCGCTGGTCGCCAATCCGGCGGGCCTGACGCCCTCGCCGCTGCCACAGGCGCCGATGGCGCGCCGGCCGGTGATCCTGAAACGCGTCACCAGCGCGCCCGGCCGCGGCCTCGCCGACAAGGACCTGGCCGCCGTCGTCATCCACGGCGAGGCCAACTACAACAGCGGCACGCACTGGGAAGAAGACGTGCGCTTCCTGCTGCGCGACGGCAGCGTCTACCACCGCACCGAGATGCCGCCCGACCAGCTCAACGTCACGGCCTCGCGCCTGCTCGAGCCGCAGCGCTGGGGGCGCTGGCGCAGCGCAGGCCGGGGCTACGAGATGCAGGCCCAGAACGACGACGGTCGCGCCGACGGCGACTGGAAGGCCGAGAAGCACCATGCCGTGCAGCCCTGGCCCAAGGACTCGCGGCTGGACGGCAGCTACAGCCACGGCAGCTTCAGTGGCAGCCTGGTGCTCGGCGGCACCTCGTCCAGGCGCGGCATCCGCTTCACGCGCGACGGCCGCTTCGAGCGCAGCTACAGCTCGATGTCCAGCACCGGCACCCTGGCCGCCACGCTGAACAACACCGTCATCGCCGGCTCTTCCCATGCCGACGGCAAGGGCAGCAGCAGCACCGGGGGCGGCAGCGTGGGCACGCCCTTCGGCAACGCCGGCGCGGTCAGCTCGCGCAAGCAGGACGACGGCGCCAGCCGCCGCGGCCGCTACCAGCTCAGCGGCTTCGTGCTGCAGCTCGACTACGACGACGGTCACCAGGAGCGCCTGCTCAGCTTTCCGGTCAACGACGACAGCAAGACCGTTTATGTCGGCAGCGGCAGCTACAGCCTCGACAGGTAATCCCTCTTCAAATTCCTCTTCATCTTCACGGAGTTCCGATGTTCCGACTGCACAACTTCTCCCTCCGTCTCGCCGTGGCGGCGCTGTGCTGCACGGCGGGCCTGGCCGTGGCCCAGGTTGCGCCGGCGGTCAGCCTGGCCGAGCAGATGCGCGGCATGTTGGCCAAGCCCGCGGCTGGTGGCCTCGCCGCACCGGCCGCGCCGGTGTTCAGCCCCGCGCCGGCGGTCACCTCGGCCAGCGCCCTCGCCGCCCTGAATGCGCCCATCGTCGTCAACGGGCCGGCGCAGCTGCGCCAGTCCGCCACGGAGCTGGCACAGCGCTTCCCGGCCGCGCACCGAGGCGCCATGACCAAGGCCTATGAGGAGTCCTTCATCTTCTGGCAGAAGCTCGAGACCCAGCTCGGCTTGACGCCCAACGACGTCGCCGCCGGCGTGGCCGCCTTCATCGCCGGCAACTACAGCGCCTTCATGCAGCAGCCCGTGCCGGACGAGGACTTCAAGTCCCTGGTGCTGCAGATGCAGGGCATGCTGGCCCGCAACCCGGCCTTCACCCAGAGCAGCCCGGCGGCCAGGCGTGCGATGTTTGAGCAGTTGGCCATGGTGGGCACCTTCATGGTGGTCTACCGCGAGCACCTGAACCAGAAGCCCAACCCCAGCGAAGAGGTCAACTTCCGCAATGCCGCCAAGGCCAATCTGGAAGCGGCGCTGGGCCTGGGCGTGGAGCGCATCCAGATCGGCCGGCAGGGCCTGGTGGCACGCTGAGGGTCTACAGATAGGTGCCGGTGGCCGACATCTCGAGCCGGTAGACGGCGTCGATCAGCCACTGCTCGCGCCGGTAGCCGCGCAGCGCGTTTTCGGTCTGCATGCCGCGCGCCCAGGCCAGGGCCGAGGCGGTGGCGCTCTCGACGTGCCCACCGAACAGCTGCTGCGTCATCGCCCAGAAGTCCGCGTCGCTGAACACCTCCGGCACGGGGCTGCGCAGCAGCACCTTGGCCTGGGTCCAGGGCGTGTCGAAGAAAGGCTGCTCGGGATCGAACAGCCGCGCCGGGTAGCTCTGCAGCACGTCGCTGACGTGGTCGACGAACAGGCCCTCGGCCTGCTCGCGGTACTCGCGAGCGCGCCAGGGGCGCCACCAGCGGCTGGCCGGCTGCCAGGCCCAGATGCGGTCGGGCCAGGTGGGGCGCCAGCCCGACCAGCAGCGCGAGCCCAGCAACGCGCGTCGCTGGGCGTCGGGGCAGCCGGGCCCGGCCGTCTCCAGCGCGGCCTGCAGCTCGGGCGGCAGGGCTAGCAAGTCGAGGTCGGGCATGGCCCGGACCTTACCAGGGCTTGATGGCGTTCCAGGCCTTGGAGGCGCCGTCGCTGACCGACTGCAGGCCCGAGGCCAGCGCATCCTTGGCCGTGCTGGTGAAGCCGGTGGCCTTGTCGAGGGCGCCGATGGCGTAGTGCACGCCGACGCCGACACCAAAGCCGACGACGGCACCGACGGCCGTGCCCGCCACCGGCACCACCGAGCCCACCGCGCCACCCACCCAGGCACCCGCCGCACCGGCCGCGAAGGCGGTGCCGGTGTCCACCACCGTATTGGCCACGGCGCGCGAGCCGCTGATCTCGCCGGCGCGGTAGGCCTGCACATTGCCGTAGCCGCTGACGCCGGCCTGCACCAGCGCACCGACGGCGCCACCAGCCTTGACGAGGCCCATGCGCGGCGCCAGCAGGTCGACCGCCTTGGCCGCACTGCCGCCCACGGCAGCATTGGTGGCCGTGGCCTGCGCGACCTGCCCCGCGTTCACGCCCTCGCCGCGTGCCGCACGCACGCCAGCGTCGATCAAGGTTGCCGCCGCGCCGCCCACCGCGCCGTAGCGCGTGGAGGCGGCACGCGGATAGCCCTCCTGGGCACCCGTGAGGCTCTGGCGCACGCGGCCCAAGCGGCCATCCACCGCCTTCTCCGACCCCTGGTTGGCGGCGCTGAGCGGGCGGCCGGGCTCGCTGGCCTGGGCCAGCCTGGGCGCATCGTTGGGCTTGGCCTTGATCTGCATGGGCGGCCGGTCGCCCGCGTTCTTGACCAGAAGCCCGTTGGTGTAGGCGCGGGTGTCCGTCGGCATGGGCTGGATGCCCGCCGCGTTCCCGCTGGAGGCCAGGTTGCCACCGGCGTCGTAGCGGGTCACGCGCAGCGGCGTGATCTGGCTCGGCTGGGCGTTGCGCGGCACGATGTCGATCTGGGCGTCGCAGGTGGCGGCCGGCGCGCGCAGCGCGGTGGCGCCCATGTCCGAGGCGCCCTTGGCGGCCTGCTGCGGCAGCGTGTAGGGGTGCTCGCCGGTGAGCTGGTGCAGCAGGCTGGGCGACTTGCCGCCCTTGGGTTCGGTGAGGGCCTGCACGGGCAGTCCGACACGACGCGCGCCTTCGGCGATGTCGCTGACGCCGCCCTTGCCGCTGGCATCGGGCGTGGCGCGGAAGTTCATCTCCACCACGCTCCGGTTCGCCAGCGGATGCTGGCCCGGCTCGGCATAGGCAGCGCCTTCGTGCAGCACGCTGGCCGCATCGGGGGCGGTATAGATCATGCGCTGGCCGGGCGCGTTGTTGCGGCCCGGCGAGCCGAAGGTGTGGTTGAGCGCGCCCGCTTCGTGATCGGTGGAGACGGCACGGAACAGGTTGCCGTCGAAGGCCTGCTGCGGCGCCACGCGACCCGCCTCGTAGGCCTTGGCCTGCAGGGCCTGCACCAGGCCCTCGCGGCCGCCCGCGGCGGAGATGCCGGCGATGGCGGGGCTCAGCTCGGTGGAGGCGTCAGGCAGCCTGACGGGCTGTCCGAGCGGCAGCGACTCGGCCTGGGCCAACTCGGGATTGGCCTCGCGCAGGGCGTGCTCGTCCACGCCATGGCGCTGGGCGACGTCGGCGAGGCGGTCGCCGCGCTGGGCGTAGACGGTGGTCTGGGGGGGCGGTGCGGCGACGGGCCGCATTCCGCTCGCTTCTAGGGCTTGGAGCACAGGCATTCCTCAGGGGTGATCGGTCGCAAGGGCATTGCACGCTGGCCGGCGCGGCCGCGCCAGCTGCGGCTGGCCGCAATTCGGGGCAGCCGCAGCTGGGGTTGGCCGCAAGCGCGGCGCCGTGACGCACAAAAGAAATAGCGGCCCCTGAGGGCCGCCCTGATGCCGGGGAAGCTTCGTTCAGGAGCCCAGGCGCGCCACCGTCAGCGAGAAGCGGTGGGCGTCGCGGGTGGACGGGGAACGGCTTTCGCCGGCATCCGCCAGGGCGCCCAGGAAAGCGCCGCTCAGCGAGGCCGACAGCAGGCCGCTGAACAGGTTGAGGGCGTTCTTCAGGAAGTCGCCGGCGCGCTTTTGCGTGCTGGGGTCGAGGCCGGGGTTGAGGTGCTCGTCGGTCTTGTTGATATAGGCCTGGTCGACCTTCTGGATGTTGCCGTTGCCGTCCACGGCCAGGAAGCCCGAGCCTGCCGGATTCTCCTGAAGCACATTGCCGTCCTTGTGCGTCCAGTCCAGCACCTGACCCCAGCCGGCGGCCTCGTCGATCTTGAGGTCGCCGACCTTGTTGGTATCCACGCCGCTGATCTCGACGCCGTAGTCGCCATTCGTGATGGCGACCTTGCTGGCCAGGGTCATGCCGTTGCCGGCATTCCACGGCGTGGTCTCGATGGTGACCTTGGTGCCGTCCTCGAGCTTGAAGGTCGTGGTGCCCCAGAAGTCGAAGGCGTGCTTGCCGTCGATGTCGACGTGCGGGTCGCCCCAGATGTTGTAGGTCTCGCCGGTGTTCTTGTTGTAGATGTTGACGTTGTTGTCGTCGCCGGCGGTGATGCGGTAGTTGTCGTTCTCGAACACGGCCTTGCCGCCTTGCATGCTGGTGCTGGCGTGGCTGGGGTTGGTGTTCGGCACGCAGGACATGGCGGTCAGCGAGGTGCTGCTGGCCGTCTGGATGGTGGTCATGGAGTTCTCCTCGTGGGTGTGTTTCAGTCGCCCGGCGATTGAATTCGCAGTCGCCGGGGCCCGCCAGCTGCGGCCGCCCGCAATTCGGGGCAGCCGCAGCTAGGGTCGGCCGCAGGCCATACTCCGCTCCCATGCCCCGTTATGTCGCCCTGCTGCGCGGTGTCAGCCCGATGAACGCCAAGATGCCGGAACTCAAGCGCTGCTTCGAGGAGGCCGGCTTCACCGATGTGAAGACGCTGCTGAGCAGCGGCAACGTCGCCTTCTCCACGGCGCGCTCCGCGTCACTCGCGACGCTGCAGCACCGTGTCGAGAAGGCGATGCTGGACGGCCAGGGCCACAGCTTCATGACGCTGGTGCGGTCGACGGCTCATCTGCAGCATCTGATCGAGGCCGATCCCTTCGCGGGCTTCAAGCTCAAGCCCGGCGCCAAGCGCGTCGTGACCTTCCTGCCCGCACCGCTGGCCGAGAGCCCCGTCAAGCTGCCGCTGACGCATGGCGAGGCCTGCATCCACGGCCTCGGCGGTGGCGAGGTCTTCTGCAGCTATGTGCCCGAGGCCAAGGGGCCGGTCTTCATGCATCTGCTGGAGAAGACCTTCGGCAAGGCCATCACGACGCGCACCTGGGAGACGGTCATCAAGTGCGCCGCGGCCTGAAGCGCGCGGCGGAACTCCCCATTTGCGGGGGGCGCGATGGTCTTCTTCACCTGCCTGGACGCTGCCGGCTGGCCAGAATGGCAGCCAGAGTAGTCGAAGGGAGCAGGACCATGACGAGCGCCATCCATTTCAAGCCCAGGTTCTGGGTGCAGGCCGGTGATCGGAGCTGGTACCCGGCGCCGTGGTGGGCCGAAACGTTCCCGTTGCTGGACGCCTTCGCCGACCCTGCGCACAGCCGCGCCGACCAGATCGCCCGCGCCCATGAGCTGCGCGAGATCGTCGAGCGGGGTGAACAGGTGCGCAGCGCCGCGCCCGGTGGCGCCCGCAAGGTCAGCGATGCGGTGCTGGCCGTCTACGCCCGGGCTGGCGTGAGCCACCTGTTGGCTCAGCACTGAGGGCGAGGCCGCCGGCCCGCGCGCCGGGCTTCTGCGGCCTGTGCCTGCCGGCGTGCAGCCTGTCGCATCGCCGTTGAGCTGAGAGCTGCGGCCGCAGAGCATGGCCGGATGCTCAACCCTCACACCCCTTCCCCAATCTTGCGCCGCGCGCTGGCCGGCCTGGCCCTTTGTCTGAGCCTGGCGCCCGTGCTGGCGGCGCCTTCCATCGACGCCGTGCAGGGCCGCCGCGTCGAGTCCCTGCGGGCCGGGCCCGCCTCGGGCGCGCCGGTGGTCGTCTTCGAGAACGGCGCGCGCATGACGCTGGACACCTGGACGGCCGTCACCGATGCGTTGTCGCGCGATGCGACCCTGTTTACCCACAACCGCGCCGGCTATGGCCAGAGCGAACCGGCCGAGGGGGCGCGCAGCGGCGAGGCCGTCGTCGAGGAGCTGCGTGCCCTGCTGGCGGCCAAGGGGCTGAAGCCGCCCTATGTGCTGGTCGGCCATTCCCTGGGCGGCCTGTACATGCAGTGGTTTGCGCGCCGCTACCCGCAGGAGGTGCAGGCCCTGGTGCTGGTGGATGCGGTCTATCCGCGCGTCATCAAGAAGCCCGGGGACTTCCCCTGGTATGCCCGCCTGGGCAAGCGTTGGCTGATGTCGCGCGCCGTATCCGACGAGGTGGACCAGATCCACGCCACCGGCGAGGCTGTGCTGGCCATGCCGCCCTTCGATGACTCGCGCGTCGTGCAGCTCTTCAACGTGCCCAAGGACAAGACGGCCGTGGCCGTGGACTTCGGCGTCATCGACGACAGCGCGGCGACGCGAGACCTGGTCCAGCAGCTCTACCCGCGCGCCCGCAAGCACATCGTCGACTCCGACCACCAGATCCAGACCGACAAGCCCGAGCTCGTCGTCGCGGCCATCCGCGAGGCCCTGACGCTGCGGCCTCAGTCGTCCTCGTCGGACTCCGGCAGGTGAATCAGGCCGGTGTGGAAGTCGTACTCGAAGACCTCGCCGTAGCGCGCCCATTCGATGGCCACGCGCAGCACGCGCTCGGCCTCGGCGGTGTCCATGCTGTCCATCAGCAGCTTCAGGAAAGGCTCTTCCTTCAGCTCGCCGTCGGCCTCCTGCTCGAGGCTGTGGCGGATGAAGGCGGCCAGCGGCACGTGTTCGAGCAGCTGCTGGCCGAACAGCTGGCGGCGGAACTCGTGGCTGCCGTCGACATAGCGATGACCCAGCGGCGTCATCAGCAGGTCGCCACCGCTGAGCTGGGCCAGGCCCAGGCGGTGCAGGGCGTCGGCCAGGGGCAGCAGCTCCTCGTCGGTGAGGTCGCTCTCCTCCACCAGCTGCGGCAGGTCGGCGCGGCCGCGGAAGGGGTCGCCCACCAGCAGTTCCAGCAGGCTCTCCATGCGGCCCACGTCGGCCTCGGGCAGGCGGTCGGACAGATGCGGCCTGGCCGGCTCTTCGGTGGCACCCGCGGTCGGCGAGGCGCTGGTCATCAGCTTGTAGACCTCGTCGATCAGCAGCCTCACCTCGGCGCTGTCGGCGCGGCGCGGGCGCGGCAGCGTGATGGGCAGCTCGGCG
>CBHWBD010000007.1:0-64124 GCA_966111775.1 uncultured Comamonadaceae bacterium
TCAGCGGCAAGCCGCCGATGCCCGAACCCACGAGCACGCCGATGCGCTCGGCCTGATCTTCGGTCAGTTGATCTCCGGTGGGGATGCCGGAGTCACGCACTGCCTGGAAAGCCGCCGCCAACCCGTAATGGATGAAGCCATCCATGTGGCGGGCTTCCTTGGCGGGGATGTAGTCCTCGATGTTGAAGCCCTTGACCTCACCCGCGAAGTGACATGCCAGGTTGCTGGCATCGAAGCGGGTGACGGTGGCAATGCCGGAACGACCGGCGAGGATATTGGCCCAACCCTCGGCAACAGAGTTGCCGACGGGACTGATCAGGCCAAGACCGGTGACGACAACGCGACGACGGCTCATGCAGTGCGGATCAGAGTTGCGAGAGAGAAAAAGGCGCTCAGGCCTTCTGGTGCTTGACGGCGTAGTCGATCGCCAGCTGCACGGTGGTGATCTTCTCGGCTTCTTCGTCGGGGATCTCGATGCCGAACTCGTCTTCGAGGGCCATCACCAGTTCCACGGTGTCGAGAGAATCGGCGCCCAGGTCAGCAACGAAAGCCTTCTCGTTGGTGACGTCGGCTTCCGCCACGCCGAGTTGCTCGGCAATGATCTTCTTCACTCGTGCTTCGATATCGCTCATGAAACTCCTCCAGGAGAGGTTTGCAGAAAACAGCCCGGCATTCTACGGGCACTAGATGGACGCCCCTAATTCAAGGCGTCCGGGCCAAATTCAGGCCATGTACATGCCGCCGTTGACGTGCAGCTCGGAACCCGTGATGTAAGCACCGCCAGGTGACGCCAGGAAGGCAACCGCCGCGGCGATTTCCTCGGGTGCGCCGAGGCGCCCCAGCGGGATCTGGGCCAGCAGCGCGGTCTTCTGGGCCTCGGGCAGGACCTCGGTCATGTCGGTGGCAATGAAGCCGGGGGCGATGCAATTGACCGTGATGTTGCGGCTGCCGAGTTCGCGGGCCAGCGAGCGCGTCAGGCCGGCCACGCCGGCCTTGGCGGCGGCGTAATTGGCCTGGCCGGCATTGCCGGAGGCGCCGACGACAGACGTGATGTTGATGATGCGGCCGGAGCGCTGCTTCATCATCGGCTTGGTGGCCGCGCGGGCCATGCGGAAGACGGCCTTGAGGTTGGTGTCCATCACGGCGTCCCAGTCCTCGTCCTTCATGCGCATGGACAGCATGTCGCGGGTGATGCCAGCGTTGTTGACGAGGACGTGCAGGCCGCCTTCCTTGGCGACGATGTCGTCCACGGCGGCCTGAGCGGCGGCACCGTCGGTCACGTTCAGCACGATGCCACGGCCGCCGTGGGCCGCCAGGGCCTCGGTGATGCCGGCGGCGCCGGATTCGGACGTCGCCGTGCCGACGACACGCCAGCCTTCGCTGGCCAGGGCCAGCGCGATGGCGCGGCCGATGCCGCGGCTGGCGCCGGTGACGAGGGCGACGCCCTTGGATGTGGATTCAGTCATGGATTCAGCCTCCGCCCAGCAGGGCACGAGCTTCGGCGAGCGAAGCGGGGTCGAAGACGCAGGCGGCCTGCAGCTCACCGTCGATGCGCTTGGCCATGCCGGTCAGCACCTTGCCGGGGCCGGCTTCGATGAGGTGGCCGACGCCGCGGGCCTTCAGGGCCTGCACGACCTCGACCCAGCGCACCGGGCCGAAGGCCTGACGGTAGAGGGCGTCGCGCAGCGCGGCGTCGCTGTCGGTCACGGCCACGTCGATGTTGTTGATGACCGGGAAGGCGGCCGCCTGGAACTGCACGGTCGCCAGCTTTTCCTTCAGGCGCTCGGCCGCCGGCTTCATCAGGCTGGAATGGAAGGGTGCCGACACCGGCAGCGGCAAGGCGCGCTTGGCGCCCGCGGCTTTCAGGATCTCGGCGGCCTTCTCGGCACCGGCCTTGCTGCCGGCAATCACCGTCTGCTTGGGGTCATTGAAGTTGACGGCCTCGATGGCCTCGCCAGTCTCGGCGGCAGCTTGAGCGCAGCCGGCGCGGACGGCATCGCCGTCCAGGCCCAGGATGGCGTACATGGCGCCGGCACCGACGGGCACGGCCTCCTGCATGGCCTGGGCGCGGAAGCGCACCAGGGGCAGCGCGTCGGCCAGGCTCAGTGCGCCAGCGGCGACCAGGGCGGTGTACTCGCCCAGCGAATGACCGGCCGCGGCCACCGGCTTGGCGCCCGTCTCGGCCACGAAGGCACGCCAGCAGGCGATGCCGGCCGTCAGCATGACGGGCTGGGTGTTGGTCGTCAGGTCCAGTTGCTCCTTGGGGCCAGCATGGATCAGCGCGCCGATGTCCTCGCCGAGGGCGGCCGAGGCTTCTTCCAGGGTGCGGCGGACTTCCAGGTGATCGCCCCAGGCGTCGAGCATGCCGACGGCCTGCGAGCCTTGGCCGGGAAAGACAACGGCAAAAGGTGCAGTCATGAGATCAGTTCCAGTTGATGCGTCGGCGCAGCCGGCGCCGCTCAATACTTGAGCAGCGCGGCGCCCCAGGTGAAGCCGCCGCCGACGCCCTCCAGCATGAGGGTGTCGCCGCGCTGGATGCGGCCGCTGCGCACGGCGACGTCCAGGGCCAGCGGCACGGAAGCGGCCGAGGTGTTGCCATGCTCGTCGACGGTGGCGATGAGCTTGTTCAGGTCCAGCTTCAGCTTCTTGGCCGTGCCCTGCATGATGCGGATATTGGCCTGATGGGGAATCAGCCAGTCCAGGTCGGCATCCGTCATGCCGGCCTTGTCGAGCACCGAGCGGGCGACCTTTTCGAGCACGCCGACGGCGAGCTTGAACACAGCCTGGCCGTCCATCTTCAGAAAGGGGCTGCCGAGGACCTGGCCGCCGGCCACCGTGCCGGGCGTGCAGAGGACGTCGACATGGCGCGAATCGGCGTGCAACTCGGTCGCGAGGATGCCGGGCTCTTGGCTCGCACCCAGCACCACGGCGCCAGCGCCATCGCCGAACAGCACGCAGGTGGTGCGGTCCTTGAAGTCGAGGATGCGCGAGAACACTTCGGCGCCGACGACCAGGGCCTTGTTGGCCGCGCCGCTCTTGATCATGGAGTCGGCCACGCTGAGCGCGTAGACGAAGCCCGAGCAGACGGCCTGCACGTCGAAGGCGGCGCAGCCGTGCACGCCCAGCTTCTTTTGCAGCAGGCAGGCGGTGGACGGGAAGACCATGTCCGGCGTGGACGTGGCAACGATGATGAGGTCGATCTCTTCAGCCGCCATGCCGGCGGCTTCCAGCGCGGCTTGGGCGGCAGGAAAGGCCAGGTCGCTGGAGGTTTGATCGGGCGCCGCGAAATGCCGGGCGCGGATGCCGGTGCGCTCGACGATCCAGTCGTCGGACGTCTCGACACCGTCGGCCGCGAGGCGGTCGGCCAGATCCTGGTTGGTCACGCGATCGGCCGGCAGGAAGCTGCCGGTGCCGAGGATGCGGGAATAGCGAGGGGTAGAGGTTCCAGTGGGGCTCATGCGGCCTTCGCGACGGAGTTCGCCGCGTTGTCTCCTGCATCGCCTGCCTTGACCTGAAGCGTGGCGACGATGCGGTCGTGGACCCGGTCAAGCAGCCGGTTGCGGGCGGCATCATAAGCGCGGGCCAAAGCCTGCTCGAAGGCGAAGGCATCGGCCGAGCCATGGCTCTTGAAGACCAGGCCACGCAGGCCCAGCAGGGCCGCGCCGTTGAAGCGGCGGTGGTCGACGCGGTCCTTGAAGGCCTTCAGCACGGGCAGCGCGATCAGCCCCGCGATCTTGGTCAGCCAGTTGCGGCTGAACTCTTCCTTGATGAAGCCACCCATCATGGTGGCCAGTCCTTCGGAGGTCTTGAGCATGACGTTGCCGACGAAGCCGTCGCAGACCACGATGTCCGTCGTGCCCTTGTAGATGTCATTGCCTTCGACATTGCCGAAAAAGTTCAATTGGCCCGCCGTGCCAGCGGCGCGCAGCAACTCGGCGGCCTGCTTGATGGTCTCGCTGCCCTTGATGGCTTCTTCGCCGATATTGAGCAGGCCGACGCTGGGCTCTTCATTGCCTTCGACGGCGGACACAAGCGCGCTGCCCATGACTGCAAACTGCAGCAGGTGCTCGGCCGTGCAGTCGACGTTGGCGCCGAGGTCCAGCACCGTCGTGAAGCGGCCGCGCTGGTTGGGCATGACGGTGGCGATGGCGGGGCGGTCGATGCCGTCCAGCGTCTTCAGCAGATAGCGGGCCACGGCCATCAGGGCGCCGGTATTCCCGGCCGACACGCAGGCATGGGCCAGGGCCGGGTTGCCTTCGCGGTCGGCCTTGAGCTGCTGGATGGCGACGCGCATGGACGAGTCGCGCTTGCGGCGCAGGGCGACTTCGACCGAATCCTCCATCGTGACGACCTCGCTGGCCGCGACGACGCGGCAACGCGGCCAGGCCGCGGCGGCGCTCAGCGCCTCGGGCCTGCCGACGAGGATGAGTTCGGCAGCGGGGTGCTTTTCGAGGAAGGCGCGGCAGGCCGGCAGCGTGACCGAGGGGCCGTGGTCGCCGCCCATGCAGTCGACGGACAGGCGGATCGGTTCGGGCAGGGGAGCGGCGGTCATTTCAGTGGTTTTCGTGAGCCACAAAGACCAAACCCGGCCCTGCGCGGTACGCAGGCCGGGTCGGCAGATTCATCCATGGTTCGGCGCCGCGCCAGGCGGCACCCGGCACCATCAGGCCGCGTCGGCCTTGCTCTTCAGCACCTTGCGACCACGGTAGAAACCGGTCGGGCTGATGTGGTGACGCAGATGCACTTCGCCGGTCGTCGGCTCGATGGCCGTGCCCGGGGTCACCAGGGCATTGTGGGAACGGTGCATGCCGCGCTTGGAAGGCGACTTCTTGTTTTGCTGAACAGCCATGAAATTCTCCAGAATCTGCGGGGTTTCGGGACGCGACCCCGAGGAGTGAGAACAAGGCTCGAACTCCAGGCCGCAGAAAAGCCCATGAGTGTAGCACCGGATGCGGATTTCGCCAAACCGGCCTATCGAAAGGTGCGAACAAGGCGGTGTGAGCCATGAAGTCAGGCGCTGCCGCCCCGCTTCAGGGCCGCGAGCTTGGCGAAGGGATGGGGACGCTCTTCTTCTTCGGGCTCGGCTTCGTCGTCTGCGTGGGCCAGGGGCTCGGGGCAGACCTCGTGGCGCGGCACCAGCGGCATGGCCAGCAGCAGTTCGTCCTCGATCAGCTCGCGAGCGTCGAGGTGGCGCGGCAGGGCCAGCACGTCGTCGTCGCTGTCGGCGTCCAGTTCTGCGGCCTCGGCCTCGGTATCGACGAAACGGATCCAGCGGTCGATGTCCAGATGCTCCTCAACAGGCTTGAGGCAGCGCTGACAGGTCAGCGCGACCTGGGCCTCGGCGGTGACCTGCAGCCACGTCTGGGCCTTGCCGCCGCGGGGCCGGCGCACTTCGGCGTGCAGGCTCCAGCCCACCGCCGGCCAGTCCTTGGCGGGCGAGTCCGGCGCCGCGGAATCGGCCAGGCGCTCCAGCGAGCTTGCCGGCCATTCGCCCTCCAGACTGGCCCCGTCATGGGCAAAGGCGGCGAGGTCGAGCTTTTCGGGAACAAAGGCGCGCGGTTTCATGGGCTGAAGTTTAGGCGGGGGACAATGACCCGATGCCTTCACTGATCCTCGCCTCGACGTCGCGCTACCGACAGGAACTGCTGGCCCGGCTGCGACTGCCTTTCGAGGCGGTGGCGCCCGAAGTCGACGAGACCGCTCTGCCTGGCGAGGCGCCCGCTGCGCTGGCCGAAAGGCTGGCCCTGGCCAAGGCGCGCGTGGTCGCCGCACGATTCCCCGGCGCCATCGTCATCGGCTCCGACCAGGTCGCCGACCTCGGCGGCGAGGCCATCGGCAAGCCGGGCACGCACGAAGCTGCCACCGCCCAGTTGCGCCGCATGAGCGGGCGTGAGGTCGTGTTCCAGACCGCGGTGGCTGTCGTGGCGCCTGGCCTGGCGGCCATCGAGCGTGCCGAAGTGCGCGTGAGACTGCGCGAGCTGAGCGACGCCGCCATCGAGACCTATCTGCGCGCCGACGAACCCTATGACTGCGCCGGCAGCGCCAAGGTCGAGAGCCTGGGCATTGCCCTGCTGGAAGCGGTCGAATCCGACGATCCGACCGCATTGATCGGCCTGCCCTTGATCCGCACCTGCAGTCTGCTGCGTCGCGCCGGCCTGGAGCCTCTGGCATGACCAAGGGCCGATTGATCCTGATGCCCAACACGCTGGATTTCGGCGTCGACGATTCGCTGGATTTGCGCGAGGTGCTGCCCCAGCGCGTCATCGAGCAGGCGGCCCGGCTCACACATTGGGCGGCCGAAAACGCCAAGACGACACGAGCCCTGCTGAAGCGCGTGGACGCGGTCGCACCGCTGACCCAGCCGCTGCAGTCGCTGCAGATCGCGGAACTGCCCCGCCCGCCCAAGGGCGGCAAGCCCGCCGGCGACGATTCAGTCGCATGGCGCGCTCTGCTGCAACCGGCACTGGATGGCCATGACCTGGGCCTGATCTCGGAAGCAGGCCTGCCCGCCGTCGCCGACCCGGGCGCGCGGCTGGTGGCTGCGGCGCATGACGCCGGGGTCGAAGTTGTGCCGCTGTCTGGGCCGAGCTCCCTGTTGCTGGCCCTGGCCGCCAGCGGCCTGAACGGTCAGAGCTTCGCCTTTATCGGGTATTTGCCAGTGGAAGCTGGCGGGCGCACCGCCCGCATCCGCGAGCTGGAGGCGCTGTCCGCCAAGGCCCAGCAGACCCAGTTGCTGATCGAGACACCCTACCGCAACGAGGCGCTGCGCCAGGCCTTGCTGGCGGCATTGAAGCCCGGTACCCGACTGTCGATCAGCGTCGGCCTGACCTTGCCCGGTGGCTGGACACAGACCGCCACGGTGGCCGATTGGCGAGCCAACCGCACCACCCTGCCCGACCGCATCCCTGCGGTCTTCGCCATCCTGGCTTAGGACTCGGCCGGGGCCGGCTTCTTGGCGCCGAACAGCGCGGCGACCTGCTTCTTGGGCTTGATATAGCTGGACAGGCCCTTGGCGGGGGCGGCCGTCTTGGCTTTCTCCCAGGCGGGCGGCTCCTGGCCACCGGCATTGGCCTCGTAGGGCTTGTCGAAGAAGGGATCCTTGGGCGGCGCCGGCGGGCGGAAGGCGGCGCGCGGCGCGGGTCGGCTGCTGCTGCCCTCGTCCTCTTCCGGGCGCCGACGCTCTCGTTCGCGCTCGAAGCGCGGCGGCCGGCTGTCCTGCAACTCGAAGGGGTCGAGGTCGATCTTGCGCTTGATCAGCTTCTCGATGTCGGCCATCAGGCGCGCATCGGACTTGGTGACCAGGGTGATGGCCAGGCCCGAGGCGCCGGCACGGCCGGTGCGGCCGATGCGGTGGACATAGTCTTCCGCGTTAAACGGCACGTCGAAGTTGAAGACGGCCGGCAGGTCGGCGATGTCCAGGCCTCGCGCGGCGACGTCCGTCGCCACCAGCAGGTCCACCTCGCCGCGCTTGAAGGCGTCCAGCGACTTCAGGCGCTCGTCCTGGGACTTGTCGCCATGCAGGGCGGCCGTGCGCAGGCCGTCGCGCTCGAAGGAGCGGGCCAGGCGGGCCACACCCAGCTTGGAATTGCCGAAGACGATGGCCTGGCGGATGGCGCGTTCCTTAAGGATCTGCTTCACGACGGCGCGCTTGTCGTCGTCGGTGACGCTGATGAAACGCTGCTCGACGGTGGAGGCGGTCTGGTTGGGACGCGCCGTCTCGACCAGGATGGGATCCTGCAGATAGCTCTGCGCCAGGCGCTTGATCTCGGGCGAGAAGGTGGCCGAGAACAGCAGGGTCTGGCGAGCCTTGGGCAGGTAGCTCAGGATGCGCTGCAGGTCGGGCAGGAAGCCGATGTCCAGCATGCGGTCAGCTTCGTCCAGCACGACGTACTCGACCTGGTTGAGGACGCAGTTCTTGGCCTCGATATGGTCCAGCAGCCGGCCCGGCGTGGCGATCAGCACCTCGACGCCGGCCTTCAGCGCGGCCGTCTGCGGCTTCATGTCGACGCCACCGAAGACGACGACCGAGCGCAGGTTGGTGTGCTTGGCGTACTTCTTGACGTTCTCGGCGACCTGGTCGGCCAGCTCGCGCGTGGGCGCCAGCACCAGGGCGCGCACCGGATGGCGGGCCGGCGAGACGCTGGGGTTCTCGTGCTTCAGCATGCGCTGCAGCAGCGGGATGGAGAAGGCGGCCGTCTTGCCCGTGCCGGTCTGGGCGGCGCCCATGACATCGCGGCCCTCCAGGACGATGGGGATCGCCTTGGCCTGGATGGGCGTCATCGTCAGATAGCCGGAATCGGCCACCGCGCGCAGCAGTTTCGCGTCGAGAGGAAGGGTGTCGAAGCGGGCAGGCGCCGCCTCAACGGGCGCCGCGGCTGCGGACTCGGGGGTTTCTTGCATCCGGTGATTATCCCGGATAGCAAAAAAACCGTTCCGACTACTCCGGCCGGGCCACCCGCGGCGGCGATTCGGACCGCGTGTTGAGCACCATCCAGCGCGGCGTGCGGAAGCGGACGATGCGCCAGTAAAGCAGCACGTAGAAGACGACGAACAGGCCCAGGATGATCTGCAGCATGACGGTGTCGTCCCACCAGATCGTGGCCGGCACGACCGAAAGGCTGCACAGCACCCAGAGATAGGGCGCGGTCAGCGCGTTGCGGCGGGTCAGCACGGCGGCGTCGCGGCTGCCGATGGCCCAGCGCATCAGGCGGCGGTAGATGAGGCTGTGCAGGTGGATGCCGTCGGGCATGCCGACCGGACGGCCGCGCACGACCTTGCGGCGGTACATGGAGAACACCGTCTCCCAGACCGGGTAGGCGCACAGCAGCAGCGGGAACATCGGCGAGACCTCGGGATTGCGCACCAGCAGCAGGATGGCGAGTTCCGACAGGATGAAGCCGAGGAAATAGGCCCCGCCATCGCCCAGGAAGATCAGGCCGAAGGGGTAGTTCCACATGAAGAAGCCCAGCACCGCGCCGATGACGGCAATGGCCATGGCCGCAATGAACTGGTCGCCCGCCTGCAGGGCGACATAGGCCAGGCCCGCCAGCATGATGGCCGCGCACATCGAGGCCAGGCCGTTCATGCCGTCGATGATGTTGATGGAATTGGCGACGCCGCTGACGACGAGCAGGGCCAGCACATAGCCGCCGACCACCGTGGAGGCGATCAGGTCCAGGCCCGGGATGGCGGTTTCCTTGATCTGGGCGCCCAGCAGCCAGGCGCCGAGGGCGGCGGCCAGCAGCGTGGCCAGCATGCGGCGCAGCGGGCTGACGCGCTTGGTCAGGTCCTCGATGACGCCGGAGACGAAGGCCGGCACGCTGCAGGCCAGCAACAGGGCTGCCATGCTGCGCATGGCCGGATAACGCCAGGCCAGCAAGGCCGTGCCCACGGAGAAGCCGCCGAAGATGGCCAGGCCGCCGATGCGCGGCACCGGACGCGAGTGGAATTTCTGCGGGCCGGACAGGTCGTCGTCCGCCGACAGAGCGCCGTGCAGGTGCGAGGAACGGATGATGAGCAGCGTCACGGCTGCCGCAATGGCGAAACTCAGGGCGAGGATGGGGAGCATGCGGTTTCGCGGGTCATGGGCGGGAAGCCGGTGTGTCGGTCCATGGGTCGACCCGAGGCCCCAAGTGTAGCCAGTGGTCCTCACAGGCCGCGGCCCCGCCTAGGCGCTGGCTAGAATCCGCGCCGCCTTGGCCGGTCTCGACTTGCGAGACGGAGACAAGCAGTCAATCCATACGAGCCTCGTCAATGAATATCAGTGCGCCCAGGGACCGAACACAGTTTTTGACTGGGATGCTCCGCGGGACGGCCGCGCTGACCCTGGCCGCGAGCCTGGTCCTGCCGGGCCTGGCGACGGCGGCGGACGATAACAACGACCCCAATGCGGTCGGCCCGGTGCGCCTGCTGGTGCCCAACCGCCAGGGCACGAACAGCAGCGCCGACATGCAGCAGGCCGCGCCGCTGACGCCTTCGCAGCGCGAGACGGTGCTCCAGCAGCAACAGCAGATGCTGCTGCAACTGCAGATGCTGCTGCAGCCCATTCCCGGCCAGCCCCTGACCCGCGAGCAGCTCGCCGCCCGCGCCGCTCAGCAGACCGAGTTCGAGCGCTACGTGCAGCGCGCCGTGGGCGACGACATCGAGATTCGGCGCTTCGGTGCCGAGCTGATGACGCCGAACCTGCCCCAGCCCTATGAATTGCAGCAGCCCCAGCAGCAGCAACAGCAGCAGCGCTCGGGCATGGCGGCCATGGGCGAGACCTCGAGCCAGATCCCGTCGGACTATGTGATCAGCGTCGGCGACGAAGTGCTCGTCACGATCTGGGGCGCGGTCGAGGGCGACCTGCGCCTGACCGTCGACCGCGCCGGCCGCATCAACATCCCGCGCGTCGGCCCGGTGCTGGTGGCCGGCGTGCGCTACGCCGACCTGAACTCGACCCTGGAACAGCGCGTCGGCCAGGTGTTCCGCAACTACAAGCTCAGCGCCGCCCTGGGCAAGCTGCGCGGCATCCGCGTCTATGTCACGGGCTTCACCCAGCGCCCCGGCGCTTACACGGTCAGCAGCCTGTCGACCATCGTCAACGCGATGATCCAGGCCGGCGGCCCGTCGGCCTCCGGGAGCTTTCGCAACCTGGAACTGCGCCGCGGCGGCAAGCTCGTCGGCAGCTTCGACCTGTACGACCTGCTGCTGCGCGGCGACCGCAGCGGCGACCGGCTGCTGCAGGCCGACGACGTCATTCACATCGGCCCCGTCGGACAGCAGGTGGCCCTGATCGGCAGCGTCAACCGCCAGGCCATCTTCGAGCTCAAGGCCGGCGAAACCGTCAATGACCTGATGCTGATGGGTGGCGGCCTGAGCGCCGCGGCCGAGCGTGGCCGCGTGGCCATCGAAAGCATGGAGAAGCGCAACGACGGCCGCGTCGCCGAGGTCAAGCTGCCGCAGCAGGGCAATACACCGCTGCAGGGTGGTGATGTCGTGCGAGCCTTCAACGCCCTCGACACCGTGCTGCCGCAATACAAGCAGAACAAGCGCGTTCGCGTGGACGGCGAGGTACAGCGGCCGGGTGAATACATCCTGCCGCCGAACAGCACGCTGGGCGACATCATCAAGGCCGCCGGCGGCCTGACGCCGGCCGCCTTCATCTACGGCTCCGAACTCAGCCGCGAAAGCGTGCGAGTCTCCCAGCAGGCCCAGTACGACCGGGCCCTGCGCGATCTCGAAGGCGAATTCGCCCGCGTCATGGTCAAGCCGCGCGCGACGACCACGCCCGACGACCCGACCACGCAGAGCAACCGCGGCCAGGCCTCGGGCCGCCTGATCGACCGCCTGCGCGCCGTCAAGCTGACCGGCCGGGTCGTGCTGCAGCTGGCGCCCACCGCCAGCAGCCTGCCGGAGCTGGCTGTCGAGGACGGCGATCGCCTGACCGTGCCGGCCCGTCCCACCACCGTGGGTGTGTTCGGCAGCGTCTTCAACACCGGCAGCTATGTCTTCAGCCAGGGCGCCAGCGTCGACGACATGCTGCGCCTGGCCGGTGGCCCCACGCGCGGTGCCGACGCCGGCAGCACCTTCGTCATCCGCGCCAACGGCAATGTCGTCAGCTCGCGCCAGCACAGCAGCGGCTGGTTCAGCTCGGGCACGGGCCTGTCGGCCGTCGCCGCCCAGCCGGGCGACACGATCTACGTGCCCGAAGACCTGACCAAGGTGACCTTCAGCCAGGAGGCGAAGGAGTGGACGCAGATCCTGTATCAGTTCGGCTTGGGTGCCGCGGCCCTGAAGTCCCTGAAGTGAAGAAGAACTCAGCAATGAACAGTTCCAGCACCGAAGCGCCGTCCAGCCTGGCCGCGCGGGATGTCATGGCGGCCTCCGACGACGGCTTCCCCATCGGCGCCGTCCTGGCCGCGCTGTGGCGCCGGCGCGTGATGATGATCGGACTGCCGCTGCTAGCCAGCGGCCTGGCCCTGGGCGGCAGCTATCTGGTGCAACCCACGTTCACCGCCCGTGTCAGCTTCCTGCCGCCGCAACAGCAGCAGGGCGCCGCCGCCGGCGCCCTCGCCTCCCTCGGCGCCCTGGCCGGCATCGCCTCGGTGGGTGCCCGCAATACGGGTGACCAGTACGTGGCCTTCGTCCAGAGCGCAACGGTGGCGGACAAGATGGTCGACCGCTTCAAGCTGATGGACCGCTACGAACGCGAGTTCCGGGTCGATGCCCGCAAGATCCTCACTGAGAACACCCGGGTGTCGATGGGCCGCAAGGACGGCGTCATCTCACTGGAAGTGGATGACCACGATCCCAAGACGGCGGCCGACATGGCCACGGCCTATATCGAGGAACTGCGCACGCTGACGGCCGGCCTCGCGCTGACCGAAGCCCAGGCGCGCCGGGCCTTCTTCGAGCGCCAGCTGCAGCAGGTGCGCGTCAAGCTGACCGAGGCCCAAAAGGCCCTGGCGGCCACCGGCGTCAACCTCGGCGCCCTGAAGGCCGAGCCCAAGGCGACGGCCGAGGGGATCGCCAAGCTCAAGGCCGAGCTGACAACCGCCGAAGTGAAGCTGCAGGTACTGCGCCGCGCCATGTCGGACAACGCCGCCGAGGTGATCGCGCAATCGGGCCTGGTGGCCGCCCTGCGCGCCGAGATGGCCAAGCAGGGGCGCGGCGAAGAGCCGACCGAGCAGGGCAGCTACATCACGGCCTATCGCGACTACAAGTACCAGGAAACGCTGTTCGACCAGATCGCACGCCAGTACGAGATCGCCCGCATCGACGAAAGCCGCGACGGCGGTCAACTGCAGGTCGTCGACCGGGCTGAAGTACCTGAGCGCAAGAGCAAGCCCAAGCGCAGCATCTTCATGCTGGTGGCCTTCGCAGTGACCTTCCTGCTGTGCGCCGGCTGGGTGACGGTGCGCGAGATCAAGGGTCAGGGTCGACCCGCCGCCTGAGCGGCCTGAAGGCCGCGGGCCTCAGGCCAGCGGCTTGTGCCAGACCTTGCGGTTCACGAAGCCGGTGTAGCTGATGATGATGCGCAGGATTTTGTCCGAGACATTGGCCGGCGCGTAGTCGTTCACCAGGCGCAGCAGGCGCTCGTCGCCACGCGGCTGGGTTTCCAGGATGCGCAGGCCGTCCAGCACCCGCTCGACGTCAAAGCCCACCAGCATCACAGACCCTTCCTCGAAGCCCTCGGGGCGCTCATGCACCTCGCGCAGGTTCAGTGCCGGGAAGTTGAGGATGGAGGACTCTTCGGTGATGGTGCCGCTATCCGACAGCACGGTCCGAGCGCCGCACTGCAGCTGGATGTAGTCAAGGAAGCCGAAGGGCTTCATGAACTGCACCTTGGGGTGCATGGCCTGGGTGGCCAGCAGGCCTTCGAGGCGCTTGCGGGTGCGCGGGTGGGTGGAGACGATGACGGGCTCGTCGTAACGCTCAGCCAACGTGTTCAGCACCTTCAGCAGGCGCCGCAGGTTCTCGGGCGCGTCGACGTTCTCCTCGCGATGGGAGCTGACGACGAAATACTTTCCGGCCTCCAGGCCCTGGCGCCGCAGCACGTCCGAGGCGTCAATGCCCGGGCGGTAGTGCTCGATGACCTCGCGCATGGGGCTGCCGGTGACGATGACTTGGTCAGGCGGGAAGCCCTCGCGCAGCAGGTAGTCGCGCGCGATCTGGCTGTAGCTGAGGTTGATGTCGGAGGTGTGGTCGACGATGCGACGGTTGATCTCTTCCGGCACGCGGAAGTCGAAGCAGCGGTTGCCGGCCTCCATGTGGAAGATGGGCACCTTGCGGCGCTTGGCCGCGATGGCCGCCAGGCAGCTGTTGGTGTCGCCGAGGATGAGCAGCGCATCGGGCTGGGTCTGCTCCAGCACCTTGTCGACGTTCTGGATGACCAGCGCGATGGTCTCGGCGGCCGTGGTGCCGGCGGCTTCCAGGAAATGGTCGGGCTTGCGCAGGCCCAGGTCGCTAAAGAAGACCTCGTTCAGCTCGTAGTCGTAGTTCTGGCCGGTATGAACCAGCACATGCTCGCAATGCCGGTCCAGTTGGGCGATCACGCGCGACAGCCGGATGATCTCCGGCCGCGTGCCGACCACCGTCATGACCTTAAGCATCGAGGGCCTCCCGGATCAGGTCCAGCTGCAGCAGCACCTTCTTGACGCCTTCGACGTCCAGCCGGTGGGTGTTGTGTGAGGTGTAGTCGTCGATCTCGGAGATGGCCGTCTGGCCCTCGACGAAATACTTGGCGTAGTTCAGGTCACGCGAGTCGGCCGGGATGCGGTAGTAGCCACCCAAGTCCTCGGAGCGCGCCATCTCCTCGCGCGAGACCAGGGACTCGTAGAGCTTCTCGCCGTGCCGGGTGCCGATGATGTTGATGTCGTTGTTCTTCTTCAGCAGCTGGCGCATGGCATGGGCCAGGTCGCCCACCGTGGAGGCCGGCGCCTTCTGCACGAAGATGTCGCCGGGGTGGGCATGCTCGAAGGCGTACAGCACCAGGTCGACCGACTCTTCCAGCGACATCAGGAAGCGCGTCATCGTCGGGTCGGTGATGGTCAGCGGCTTGCCGTCCTGCAGCTGCTGCAGGAAGAGCGGGATCACCGAGCCGCGCGATGCCATCACATTGCCGTAGCGCGTGGCTGACAGCACCGTCTTGGCCGGATCGCACAGCCGCGACTTGGCGACCATGACCTTCTCCATCATGGCCTTGGACATGCCCATCGCATTGATGGGGTAGACGGCCTTGTCGGTGGACAGCACGACGACGCGGCTGACGCCCTGGGCGATGGCCGCGCGCATGACGTTCTCGGCGCCGATCACATTGGTCTTGACCGCTTCCATCGGATAGAACTCGCAGGACGGCACCTGCTTGAGCGCGGCCGCATGGAAGACGTAGTCCACGCCGCTCAGCGCGTCGTGCACGCTGTCGTAGTCGCGCACGTCGCCGATGTAGAACTTGACCTTGTCGCTCTTCAGGGCGATGCGCATGTCCTCCTGCTTCTTCTCGTCGCGGCTGAAGATGCGGATCTCGGCGAAGTCGGATTTCAGGAAGCGCTGCAGCACCGCGTTGCCGAAGCTGCCCGTGCCCCCGGTGATCAGCAGGACCTTGTCTTTGAACATGTCTTTATCTCTCTAGATTTCAGCCGAAGGCGCGCATCTGGCGCACCAGTTCAGGCCAGGAAGGCGGGGCATAGCCGGTCGCCGCGCGGAAGCGGCTCGAGTCCAGCGAGCGGTCGATGACCAGCTTGTCGTCCGGCGCGATGTCGTTGTCGCGGCCGTATTCGGCCGCCGCGAGCTTAAGCAGGCTGTATTTGTCGATGGGATCGGCCGACACATGCCAGGTGCCGCGCAGCTCGGGACGCGGCACGACGAAGTCCTTCATGATGCGGGCCAGCTCGACGGTCGGGAAGCCCGAGAACACCGCCTTGGTGAAGCCGCGCACCGGTCCGTTTTGCGCCAGGAACCAACCGATCAGGCCATGGGCGCTGTTCAGCTCGTGGCCGATGATGGAGGTGCGCAGGGTGACGGCGTTCTCGTAGTCGACCTCGCCCATCAGCTTGCTGCGGCCATAGAGGTCGCAGGCGTCCGACGGATCGGTCTCCAGATAGCCACCCTTCTTGCCCGAGAACACGCAGTCGGTGCTGACGTGGATGAGGCGGGCGCCGGCCACCTGGGCCAGGCGCGCCAGGCGGTGCGGCAGCAGGGCGTTGATGGGGATGGCCGTCAGCGGGTCGTCGGCCTCGGCGAGCTGCTTGACGACGCCGATGCAGTTGATGACGAGGTCGGGGCGCACCTGGGCGAACAGCCGGGTCAGGCCGTCCAGGCTCTCGACGTCGACGCCGGACACGAAATGCACCGTCGATGCCTTGGCCTGCAAGGCCTTCACCGAAGCGAGGCTGCGCACCGAACCGAACACCTCGTAGGCGGGGTCGGCGGCAAAGACGCGCAGCACCGCATTGCCCAGCATGCCGCTGGCGCCCAGCACCAGCAGGCGCCTCTTGTTCTGATCCATCACACCTTCACTCTCATCAACGGCGTGCCGCGACAGCACGCTCGAAATGTCCCACCAGGGCCCGGGCCAGCCGGTCGGGCTCGTAATGCTCAGCGTAATAACGCCGGCCGGCCTCGCCCATCCCTCGCCGCTGCTCGGGCGTCATCGCCTGCAGGGCCTGCACCGCAGCGGCCAGCGCCCCAGCGTCTTCAGCCGCGCTGGCCAAGCCCGCACCGGCGGTCTGCACGACGCGGGCCCCTTCGCCGTCCATGGAAGCAACGATGGGCCGGCCGGCGGCCAGATAGGCCTGTATTTTGCTCGGAACCGTCCGGCTCAAGGCCGGGCCGCCGGTCAGGCTGACCAGCAGCGCATCCGCCTGCTCGAAGACGGCCGGCATCTGCTCGGGCGGCAAGCGCCCGGCCAGTTGCACCTGGGTCAGGCCGCGGGCGGCCACCTGCTCGGCCAGCCAGGCGTCGCGCGCGCCGCTGCCCACCAGCACCCAGCGCACGCCACTGGCGACGCCCAGGCGTTCTGCGGCGTCGAGGACGCAGTCCAGCGACTGCACCGTGCCGAGGTTGCCGGCAAAGAGGATGTTGAAGGCCGACGCGTCGAGCTTGAGGGCCGTGGGCATCTGAGGGCCGGAGGCCGCGCGGTCGCCGGGGTTCTCATGCACCTGCACCGGCGTGCCGCCCGCCATTGCCTCAACGGGGGCGACAAAGGCCGGCGACTGCACCAGCAGCAGGTCGGAGCGCCGGTAGATCCAGCGCACGACGACCGCGACTGCAGCCAGCAGCTTCGGGCTCTTCACGAAGCCGGTGATCTGCAGGCTGTCCGGCCACAAGTCCTGAACCCACACCACCAGGGTCGCACCCTTGAGCCACTTCAGCACGACGGCCGCAATGGCCTGCAGGATGGGGCTGGTGCCGTAGACGAAGATGGTGTCGAAACGCCGGCCACGAAGAGCCCAGGGGCCCATGAGGCAGGCGCAGAACAGGAAAGACAGGTAGTTCAGCACCAGCTTTTTCGCGCCGCCCGTGCCGCGCGGCAGCAGGGGCACGCGGACGATCTCGTAGCCTTCGTGGCGCTCGCTCTGAATGCCACCGACTCGGTAGCCGGGGAAGAGCTGGCCTTCCGGGTAGTTGGGCTTGCCGGTCAGCACCGTGACCTCGCAGCCCTGCTCGACGAGGGACTGAGCGACCTCGTTGATGCGGAAGGACTCGGGCCAGAAGTGCTGGCTCAGCAGCAACACCTTCATGCAGTCTCGGCCAGCAGCGCCTGAAGGAAGTCGGCTGCGCGGACGGGCTCGAGCGGCGCTTCGGCCACGCCCAGGAAGCGCTTCACGGCGCGAGCGATCGACGTCGCCGAAGCCGGATCGAAGGTCTGCACCGGTTCGCAGACGTCGCGTACGAAATCCAGCTCACCGGCCAGGATGGGCAGGCCAGCCTGGGTGGCCTCGATCAGCGGCAGGCCGAATGACTCACCCTGGGAGGGGAAGACCAGAGCCTTGGCATTTCGATACAGCGCCAGCACGTCCTCGTGCGAGCGCGGGCCAAGATTGCTAATCTTCAAGCCGTGCTCGGCAGTCTGCGCCTGCACCCAGGCGGCGAGGCCCGCGTCGCGATCGGACAGGGTCAGTGCCAGCGTCGGGCGCAGGCCTTGCTGGGCGAGCAGCTTCCATGCCTCGACAAGGCTGCGATGATTCTTGTGGGCTTCGCCGTCGGCGACGTAGATGAAGTCCCAGGCACGGTCCACTGCTGCGGCTGCGGCGGCTTCCGGTGCGGGCGGCGCGAAGGGCAGCACGCGGATGTCGACGCGCTGCGGTCCATGCCAGTCCTGCACGGCGCTGGCCATCGAAGGCGTCTGCACCCAGTAGCGCGCGACGCGATGCCGCAGCCTGCGCGCGACGGCCTGCTCGCAGCGCAAACGCAGCCGGGTCTTCCAGCTGAAAGCTGCCAACGACATCTGGCCCAGGAAGAGGCGGTTCTGCTGAAAAACCCAGACCGGGGCCGCGCTCGCCAGCAATGGCGGCAGCCCGTGGAAGCACAACAGGCGATCAGCGGCGCGGGCCTTCGCCGCGACGGAGAACTCAGCGCTCAAGCGCGAACCGAACTCGGCCCGCACCCATTGCACGCTGGCGCCCGGGGGCGGCGTCAAGCGCTCGCGCGCGCGCTCGTCCAGCCAGGCCTCGAGGGGTCGGGCGGGCGGCCACGCGGCGAGCAGGGCCTGCAACAGCACGAAGCCCCCACCGGTATGGACATTGGGCGCATACAGCAACAGGCGCCCGGCCTGCATCGTCACGGTTCGGAACCTTCGCGCAAGCCTGTCTCGCTTGGGTCCTGAGGCAGCCAGGCGCCCAGCGCCGCCGTGCCAGACCTGCTCGCCAGGCGAGCCGCGATCATTTGTTCCTTCATGGCTTTCATTGTCTCATCGCCCCTTGCGAAGCGGCCCGATCAGTCCTTGCGGTCGGGCGCTCGAAACGGCTTCACCATCGTCGTCACAAGACGCAGTGCCGCCACGGAATCAACGATGCCGCCATAGCGGCGCGCCCAGCCGCCGGCACGCGGCACCATCAGGCGCGGTACGACGCGGCTGACTGAATGCAGCAGCTCTTCCAGCGAGGCGCGCGCCATCGCCATGGCGACGCTGCCGCTACCGAAGTGCTGGCGGGCCTGCCCCACGGCATCCAGAATCTCGCGGCGGTAGCTGAAGCAATAGACCAGGCAGCGCACATAGATGCGGGCATAGGTCAGGGCCGTCACGTTCAGGCCGGCCACCTGCATGCCCTCCACCATGGAGTAGCCCCAGACCGTGTAGGGCGAGAAGAAGCGCGGCATCAGCGGGTTCCAGCGCAGGCCTTTGAAACGCTTCAGATAGGGGCTCTCGTCGAAGGGCACACGGTCGGTCCGTGCAGCCCCCGAACCCGCTTCACTTCGCGGCGAGGCGCCGGGAATGAAGAAGGGGAAGTCGAGATGAACGACACGACGCGCCACCATGGCGATCAGGATGGCGCTGTAGATGTCGGGACTGACGCCACCAAACAGCGCGCCGAAGCGCGACTTGGCTTCCATCAGGGTCTCGCGGCGCACCAGGCCGTGATAGATGCGCGGCAGCAGCGACAGTCCGCGGCCGACATGGCGCTCGGCGCGGCGCAATTCCAGCTGCGGATCGACCTCGTTGGCACGGCCAGTGGCCGACCAGACGAAGACCTTGCCGCTGTAGGCCGCCCCGAAGTATTTGGAATCCACACCGGGCCAGTAATAGGCGACGCCGAAGCGATTGCCGTAGGGCACGACGGCATCCACGCCGCCCTGCTTCGCCCAGGCTGCGACCTCCTCGATCTGCGGGCCCACCAGGTCATCGTCGCCGGTGAAGATGACGTAGTCACCCTCGCAGTGCGTCAGCGCGAACTCGAAGTTCTCGACGACGTTGGCGTCCTTGGGGCTGCGGCGGTAGTCGATGCGGCCCGTCGACACCTGCAGGCCGGCCACATGGTCGGCCAGTTCGTTGCCGTCGCTGGAGTCGGCGATGACGATCTGGGCGTTGGGTGCGGCTATGCGCGCCGCCGCGATGCAGGCGCTCGCGCAATCGAAGCGGTTGCGCGTCGGGATGACGATGGACAGCAGGAAGGGGCTGATGCTGCTCATGCGCGCTCCTTCATGGCCCGGCCGCACCAGAACGCCATGGCAAAGAAATCGATCGCGCACCGCAGGGCCCAGGCCATGGCCGCACCCGCGGCGCCGTACTGGTTCGCCAACACAAAAATCAACCCCAGGAACACCGGAAACTCAGCGACGTGGATCTGCGCCGCCACCTTCTGCTTGCGCATCGCGTGCAGGGCCGTGAAGGGCACGGCCGCGATGGCACCGAACACCATGCCAGCCGCCAGGATGGACAGCACTTGATGAGCCTCGGCGGCGAACTTCTCGCCCACCCACAGCGCGAGAATGGGCTGGGCCCATATGCCCAGCACGGCGCAGATGGGCACCACCGCCAGCATCACCAGCCAGGCCGAACGCCACAGCACATTCGAAGCGACAGCGGTCTGCGAATGCGCCTTCACCATGGACGGGAAGGTCGCCGTGACGACGCTGGTCGGGAAGATCCAGAGCTTGGTCACGATCTCCTGGGACACCGCGTAATAGGCCACCACCGCCGGCGAGGCCACGTAGGCCAGCACGAAGCGGTCGACATAGCCCATGAAGGCGCTCAGCAGGCTGCTCAGGGACATCCACCCACCACTGGTGGCCAGGCCCTTCATGACCGGGCGGTCCTGGCGCTGCAGCCACACCCAGGGGAACCAGGATTCGCCGGAGGCCACCGCGTAGGCGATGAGATTGGCCAGCCGCCCCAGCACCAGGGCTGCCGAGATTCCGACCAGCGAAGGCCCCCACAGCTTGCAGACCATCAGCGGCGCGGCAAAGGTCCAGACGCCGATAGGCACGCGTACGGCATTGACCAGAGAGAAGTGCCCGTCGGCTTCCAAGATGCCTTTGTAGCCGTTGGACAGAACAAGGGCGGGCACGCCCAGCAGCATGACGCCACCGGCCCAGAGGGCATCGAGCTTCCACGGCGGCGGGTCGGACTGCATCGCGGTGATCAGCAGCAACAGGCCGGCGACGGCAATGATGAGCACGCTGAGAAAGGTCAGCAGCAGCATGGCATTGGCCACGACCACAGGGCGCGGCAGGGCCACGCGGCCGGGCGCCGGGGCCGATAGCTCCTGCGTGACCACCTTGCCCAGGCCCAGGTCGAGCAGGCCGAGATAGCTGGCCACGGCCCACAGCAAGGTCAGCACGCCGAAGCGCTCCGTGCCCAGATCGTGGATCAGCAGCGGGATGCAGAAGAAGGCCGCCACCAGCGGCAGGCCGAAACCCAGCAGATTTGCTGCCGAATCACGCAGCATGCGGCCGCGGCTCAGCATGCTTCCTCCTGCGGCGCCGCGGGCGCGGGGTCGACCGCCGGCAACGGTGCCGGCTCGGCATCTTCCGCCAGCACCCGGCGCAGACAGAACAGCGAGAAGATGCCGGCCAGGAAGGGTCCGGAGAAATAGCCCGTGCCGCGGATGAAACTGCCCAGCAGCAGCACCGCCACCATGCCCACCAACAGCGCCACCAGCAGCTTGCGCCCCGGTCGCACACCTTGGGCCAGGCGCTTGATGAAGGCGATGAAGGCCAGGCTCATGGCCGCCCACAACGTGGCGCCGAACCAGCCAAGCTCACTCAGCACCTTGGAGATGGTGAACGAGCCGTCGTTGTAATTGGCGTCGCCCAGGTTCATCAGCTCGATGATGCGGGTCGTGTCGGTCACCGGCCGAGGCTCGCAGCCCATGCGGTTGAAGCCCAGGCCATAGCCGCCGGTCACGTCGAGGTTCTCGAGCGCATGCTCCCAGCCCATCACGTAGATGATGCTGGACGCGTTCGCGCCGACGTCGGTCTCCTGCACGCCGGCGATTCGGGCCAGGGCGTCGTCGCGATAGGGCGACACCCACACCAGGGCCAGCACGGCCGCCACTGGCAGCACCAACCGCGTCAGCAGCGTGCGCACCCGGCGCACGTGGCCCATGGCAGCCGCGACGCACATCAGCGCCAGCAGCAACAGCACGATCAGCGTCGACGAACTCGACAGCACCAACAGCAGCGCAATGGCGCCCAAGGCCAGCGCCGTCATCTGCCAGCGGCCACTGAAGCCCAAAGCCACCAAGGCGGGCGTCAGTGCTAGCGCCAAATGGCTGGGCTCGGGGAATATGCCGCTCGCACGCTCGTAGGTCGTGCGGCCGTTCACCATCAGGATCAGGTGGTGGATGAGCACCGTCGTGACCACCAGGGCCGTCAACCCCACCAGTACGTTTGCCAGCTTGCGGTCATCCAGGCTGATGGCATTCGACAGCACCGCCAGTGCCCATAGCAGGGCCAGGAAGAGCACGAAGCTGCCCATCGATTTGCCGCCCAGGTCCTGGCAGGGCGTCGAGATCAGCGATCCGATGAAGTGCAGGGACAGCAGCACGCCGGCGCCGAGCACGAAGCGCAAGTTGCGCCCGGTACCGAAGCCGCGTGACGCTTCCATGCCGGCCAGCAACAGGATGAAGAGCACATGCGGCCCGACCGAGGAGCTGTAGCCCTCACCCGCCGCATAGGGGCCGAGGGCGAAGACCCACAGCAGGGCCGTCAACAGCCAGGACTGCCGGCTGGCCTGACGTGGGGTGGCGCTGGCGTTGGCGCTCATCCCTGGGCCCTTCGGAAACGCCGGATCACCGACACGATGCCGAAGGCACGGAAGGCCAAGCCGAACAGGAAGGGCCGCCAGCTCTGACCCGAGACCAGCAGGCGTGGTGCGATGCGGAAGGCTTGGCCCAGGCACTGAGCGCCGCGCAGCGGCCGGCCCGCCTGGGCATGGTTCTTGGCGGCAATGCACAAGGCCTTGGCCGTCGCCAGGTCGGCATCCGCGCCACCGCGCCCCTTCCAATAGCCCTGCACAACGCCGCAGATCTCGTCGGCGCGAACCTCGGGCATGGCGCGGAAGGTGGCCGAGCGGTCATGGATGCGGTACTGCGCCAGCGGCTCGGCCACGCGCACAAAGGGGCCATGGTCGACGGCGCGCAACCAGAACTCGAAGTCGGGCACCTGGCGCAGTTCGGGCCGCCAGCCGCCGGTGGCCTCGAACACGCGACGCCGGAAGAAGGCGCCCGGGCCAGGCTGGCAGACCAGATCGACGCGCAGGCGGCGCAGGTCGAAGTCCTCGGTACGGGCCGTGCGGATGACCGTGCCGCGGTTGTCGATCAGCTCGAAATCGCAATAGGCAACGGTCACCTCGGGCCGCTGCTGCAGAGCCGCGACCATGTGGCTGACGGCCTGCGGCGACAGGCAGTCGTCCGAACTCAGATAGGCCAGGATCTCGCCGCGCGACAGGCTCCAGCCCCGGTTCAGGCTGGCGGCCTGGCCGGCATTGGGCTGGGTCAGCACCGTGACCCGGCCTGGATGGGCCGCGGCCACGCGTTCAGCCACCGCCAGGGAGGCGTCCGTTGACCCGTCGTCGATGACGATGTATTCCAGGGCTGCGTAGTCCTGAGCCAGCACGCTGAGCATGGTCGCTTCCAGGTACTCCGCCTGGTTGAAGACCGACGTAACGATGCTGACGAGGGGCTGGGGCATGAAGGGGGCTGCTCGAAAGGCGCCACACGCCTCAGAGAGAGACCGCCATCCAGGCGGCCGTTGAACGAGGCGGGATTGTATTCACACGGTGCCGACCTTCGACCCGTCGTCGCGCCCCGGCTCGCAGAGCCAGAACAGCACCGCAGCATCGAGGGAAATGCGGACGAACCAGGCGACGGCGGCGCCCATCACGCCCCAATGGCTGGACAGCAGCCACAGTGCCAGCAGGAAGAAGGGCAGCTCGATGCAGTGCAGCACGGCAGGCGCCCGCGACCGGCCGGTCGCCTGCAGCCAGGTGAAGGGCACATGGGCCAGGCAGTTGATCAAGATGCCCAGCGCGAACACGCGCAGCAGCGGCGCGCTGTGGATCGACGTCTCGGCACCTATCCACAGCGTCAGCAGCGGCGTGGCAAAGACGGCCAGGGCGGCCGTGATGGGCAGCAGCACGGCAAGAAGAATGAGCACCGCCCGCTTGTAGAGGGCACGCGCCGCCTCGTCCTGGCGAGCGGCCTGAGCCGCGAAGGTCGGGAACAGCACCGCCGTCAGGGCGCCTGGGATGATCCAGAGTTTGGTGACGATTTCCTGCGGCGTCACGTAATAGGCGACAGCGGCAGCCGACACGGTGATGCCGATCATGAAGCGGTCGACATAGCCCATCAGCGGGCTGACCAGATTGCTCAGGGTCATCCAGCCGCCGGAGACCAGCAGCGGTTTCACCCACCCGGCATCCCAGCGCAGGCGGCCGCGCAGCTCCGGCAGGGCCCGCCAGGCAAAGAAGGCATGCAGCGGGGCGGCGAGCACCCGCCCCGCCGCCAGCGCCAGCGTGATGGCCACCAGGTCGGGGCCCAGCCAGACCAGCACCAGCCAGGGCCCGGCGAAGGTCCAGATGCCCAGCGGCAGGCGCAGGTAGTTCAGCACCTCGAACTCGTGGCCGGCCTCGAGCATGCCCCGCAGGCCCGCCGTCGCCACGATGAAGGGCGTGGCGCCCCCCATCACAAGGCAGGCGACGATGGCCTCGCGGCGATCCGGCAGGGCCTTGATGAGGTCGACACCCCAGGGCGCCAGCGCCACCATGGCCAGGCCACCGAGCACGCCCAGGCACAGCATCAGGACCAGGGCCGTCGCGCACAGCCGTCCCATGCGCTCGCCATCGCGCTGCTCGAGCAGGATGGCCAACTGCTGGGTCAGCACCCGGCCCAGGCCCAGGTCGAACAGGCCGAAATAGCTGGTGACGGCCCAGACCAGGGTCAACAGGCCGAAGCGCTCGGCCCCGAGGCCGTGCATCAGCGCCGGGATGGACGCCAGCGCCACCAGTAGGGGCGCGCCGAGGCCGACCAGATTGAAAAGCGTGTGCTTGGCCAGCTTCAAGTCGGGGGAGGCGCGAAGCGCAGAGGAGGGGGCGCGCGATTGTATGAACGGGTTTCAAGCCCGGCGGCCCCGTCCGGACAGGGCCATAGAATCACGGATTGGGTCTTCCTCCCAACGGGTTTTCACCGAAAGCCCGCCTATTGGCTGCCCGAAACAGACATGAAGCCGTCTCCCTCCCTGCTGTGCACTGCCCTGTGCCTCGCCCTCGTCTGCATGCCGGCGCACGCCTATATCGACCCCAATGCCGGCGGCATGCTGTTCCAGCTGCTGGCGCCGCTGTTTGCCACGGTGATCGGCGTCTGGCTGTTCCTGCGCCAGTGGATCAGCGCCCTGCTGCGTCGCGTCTGGCGCCGACTGACCGGGCGCAACGCTGAATGAAGCCGGGCAGCGCCGGCTCCGCCTCCCCTTCCTCACTACCGCCCGCGAGCTTCTTCGCCTGCTTCATTGCGGGCTTCGCGGCGCTGGCCCTGCTGTGGATGCCCTGGGTGCTGTTGAAGCAGGTTGACGCCTTCCTGGGCTTCCAGACGACGGCCGAGCTGCTGCGCGACATCGCACTGGCCTTGCTGGTGCTGGCCATCCCCTCACTGCTGCTGGCGGCGTTGTCCAAGTTGGTCGAGCTGCTGCTCCTTCGCCTGGGCTCCTCGGCCGCCGCGGCCCGCGGCATGGCCTGGGCCCTTACCGTGCTGCCCGTCAGCTTCCTGTGCCTCTGGGTGTTCGGCTCGGCCAGCTGGGCCTGGCTGAAGCTGACATTCAACCCCGACATCGCTCTGACCGCCAACATGCGGCTGGCGGCCGTCATCCTCCTGGTGCTGGCCGTCCTCATCGGCTGGCGCTTCGGCAAGCTGACGCGAGTGATGGCCCGTCTGGTGCCGCTGCTGCTGAGCCTGCGCGGGCCGGCGGTGCTGCTGCTGGTGCTGTCGGTCGGCTGGCTTGCCTGGCATCCGCCACGGCTGCTGAGCCAGGCACCTGCGCCCTCAGCCGCGCCGGCCAACGCCGCTGCGCTGCCCGACGTCTATCTGATCACCATCGACACGCTGGCCGCCGAGGACGCCGCGGTCTGTGGAGACGGCCCGACGCGCATGCCGAGGCTGCGCGAGTTGGCCCAGCACGCCAGCTGCTTCGAGAGGCACTACGCCAGCAGCAATTTCACGACGCCCAGCACGGCGACGATGGAGACGGGTGTGCTGCCCTGGACTCATTGGGGCGTGCAGATCGTCGCCAAGATGGCGCCCGCCATGCATGGCCGGACTCTGGCCAGCCAGTTGCGCGCCCAGGGCTACGAGGCCCATTCCATCAGCGCCAACCTGATGGCCAGCCCGCGCCACCATGGCAGCTTCGACGAGTACGACAGCCAGACCATCGCGCCCTCGCCCTCCCTGGGCCTCAAGCCCCGCGTCGCGCTGAGCATCTTTCCCGACACCACCCTGCCCTTCTGGCTGTCCGGCCTGATCCCGCTGCTGGACACGCTGGACGTCCACCTCTTCCCGGAGCGGAGCCCCTTCGCGCCGGAGCTCACCTACGAAGCCGCCCGCCCGCTGCTGGTCAGCAACCAGCGCCCGCAGTTCTTCTGGCTGCACACGCTGCCGCCGCATGATCCCTATCTGCCGCCGGCCAGCACCAAGCACAAGCTGCTACCCGCGGGCGAGCTGGACCATTGGTCGCAGCTGCTGGGGATGACGGGCTATGCCGCGTCGCAACAGGGCCTGGTCGACAAGCACCGGCTGCGCTACCGCGAAGCCATCATGGGCGCGGACGAAGCCCTCGGCCACTTCCTCGACGAGCTGCAGAGCCAGGGCAAGCTGGACCGCGCCCTCGTCATCGTCACCTCCGACCACGGCGAGTCCTTCGAGCGCGGCTATATCGGCCACGCCGGCGAATGGCTGCACGAGGCTGTCATCCGCGTGCCGCTGGTCATCAAGCTACCAGGTCAGCGCGAGGGCCGTGTGGTGTCCACACCCGTCAGCCTTGCCGATGTGGTGCCCACCGTCAGCGATGTGCTGGGCCTACCCGCCATTCCCGGTGTCGACGGCCGCAGCCTCAAGCCGGCCCTGCTGGGCGGCGAGCTGCCCACCCAACCGGTGTACTCGATGGCCATGGAGCGCCAAAGCCGCTTCCAGCCTATCGGCGGGGGCCACTACGCCGTCATCGATGGCTCGCGCAAGCTGGTGCTGCACCTGGCCGCGAACCGGGCCGAGTTGTACGACCTGGTGACCGACCCGCACGAGCTCCACGACCTGAGCAAGACCGAGCCCGAAACGGCCGCGCGGCTGCGCCAGTTGCTGGACCAACAGCTCGCGGCCGCAGAGAAACGGCGCGCTGCGCAGTTCGGCGGGTCATGAGCAGCCCTCTGCACAGCTTCGATGCCGAGCTGTTGGCCTGGCTGAAGGCGGGCGAAGGCTGGGCCTCGCTCGGTCTGGGACAGCGTGCGCAACTGCGCTGGCGCTCGGCCTGGGCGACTTTGAACCGCAAGCTGAGCGAGGCGCGCGTGGCCGAAGCCCCGCCGCTGGCCCCCCCCCTCTTCATCGTCGGCCCCTGGCGCAGCGGCACGACCGTCATGCACGAGCTGCTGACGGCCGCCACCGGCTGGCCCACGCCGCTGACCTGGCAGTGCATGAATGCCACTGCCTTCCAGCTGTTGCCGGCGCCGCCGCACAAAAGCGGCGTGGCGCGACCCATGGACGGGCTGGAGATCAGCGCCCTGTCGCCGCAGGAAGACGAGTTCGCCTTGCTGACCCTGGGTGTGGACTCGGCCTACCGCGGCTTCCTGATGCCGGAGCGGCTGGCCGAGCTGCGACACACGCTGGACCCGCGCTACTGGAGCGAGCATGAGGCCGAGTGGCTGCCGCGCTTCGAGCGCTTCATGGCCGGCGTGCTGGCCTCCAGCGGCCAGGCTGGACGGCGCCTCATCCTCAAGTCGCCCAACCACAGCTTGCGCCTGCCGGCGCTGCTGAAGCGCTTCCCCGAGGTCCAGGTGGTGTGGATGGTGCGCGATGCGGCGACCGTCTTCCATTCGAATCGCAAGATGTGGCAGGCCATGTTCACGGAGCACCGCTTGACGCCAGGTGCCGCGCGGGACCTGGACGCCTTCCTGGGCACGGCACTGCAGGGTTGCGCGCAGGTGCTGCGGCAGTTGCAGGCCGAACTGCCGCCGCAGCGCTGGATCGCCGTCGAGCAGGCGGCCCTGGCGGCCGATCCACGCGCCACGGTCGCGAAGGTGATGGGCCAGCTGGGCTTGTCATCCGCCCCGCAGGCCGCGCTCGAAGCCGCGCTGGCGCGGACAAGCCAGGGGCGTATCGAGCGCTACGAGCAGCCCGTGTCGGCCGCCGCGGCCGCGGGGGTTGCGGCGCTGGATGCGGCCCAGGCGCGGCTGACCTGAAGCCTCAGACCAGGGTGTCGAAGCTCGTGATGGCCATCATGACGGCCACCATGACGACGCCGATGACGGCTCCGATGATGATGATGGCGATGGGCTCGATCAGACCCAGCATGCGGCGCTGAAGCACGGCGGCCGCATCGCGCTGGCTGTGGCCCAGGGCCAGCAGCATCTTGGGCAGTTCGCCGGAACGCTCGCCGACGCGGATGAGGTTGAGCCGGGTGCGCGGGAACCAGGCCTGGCTCTCCAGGCCCGCGCTCAGCGTCTGGCCCTGCTGCAAGCCCTTGGTGGCCCGCTCCAGGCCCGCGCGCAGCAGGTTGAGGCGAATGACGTTCTGGGCCAGCTCCATGGCCGTCAGCACCGGCACGCGGTTGGATAGCAGGCTGCCCAGCACCGTGGCCCAGCGGCCGATCTCGGCCTGCACCAGCCAGGGACCGACGACGGGCACGCGCTGCAGCATCTGCAGCAGGGCCTGGCGCGTGGATTCGCGCGACAGGCTGGTCACGATCAGGGCGGCCAGGGCCGCCAGGATGAGCAGGGCCTCGAAAAGATGGCCGCGCACATAGACGCCCGACTCGATGACCCAGCGCGATAGCTCGGGCACCTGGCGACTGCCCTTGATGAGGTTGGCAAACCGGGGCACGACGCCGACGAAGATGAAGAACACCGCCAGCGAGCCGGCGCCGACGAGCACGCTGGGGTAGATGAGGGCGCTGCGCAGATCCTCGTTGGCCTTGCGGGCGAGTTCCATCTGCTCGGCCGACTCCTGCAGGGCCCGCGCAATGTCGCCACTGGCCTCGCCGGCCTGGGCCAGGGCGATGACGTAGACGGGCATGCGCAAGGCCTCGATGCGCAGCGCATCCGACAGCCGCCCGCCGCCGCGAACCAGGGCCTCCATCTGCGCCATCGGCAGGCCCAGGGCCTGGCCTTCATAGGCCTCGACGAGGCTGGGCAGCGCGTCGCCCAGCGTCACGCCGGCGGCCAGCAGCGTGGCCAGCTCGCGCAGCAGCACGACCTGGTCGGCCAGCTTGATGTTGGCCTTGCGCAGCGCCGCACGCGTGGGTCCGGCAACCGTGCGCGCGCGCAAGCTGACGGGCGTCATGCCCTGGGCGGCGAGCTTGGCCATGGCCTCGGCCTGATCGGCCGCCTCGAGCTGGCCGCCATGGGGCTGGCCGTTCGAATCGCGCGCGGCGTAGTCGAAGCGCATCAGCTCTCGGCCGTGCCGGTGGCACGCAGCACTTCATCCAGCGTCGTGGCACCCTGCACGACCTTGAGGGCGCCTTCCTGGGCCAGCGAGCGGTAGCCGGTCTGGCGCGCCAGGGTGACAAGCTCGGGCAGGCCCACCTCGCGCGCGATGGCGTGCTGCATCTCGCTGCCCACGTCCAGCATCTCGTAGATGCCGACGCGGCCCTTGAAGCCGGTGTTCTGGCAGGCCGGGCAGCCGACCGCGCGGCGCCAGAACGGCAGGTCTGCGGCGCCGTCCTCGGCACGCGCATCAGCGACGGCCGCGGCCAGCTCGGCGTCACCCAGCGTCGGCGTCTCGTCGGTGCGCACGGCGCAGGCTTCGCAGAGCCGGCGCACCAGACGCTGGGCCATGACGGCACGCAGCGAGGCGCCGACGAGGAAGGGCTCGACGCCCATGTCCACCAGACGCGTGACGGCCGAGGGCGCGTCGTTGGTGTGCAGGGTGGCCAGCACCAGGTGGCCGGTCAGCGCGGACTGGATGGCGATTTCGGCCGTCTCGCGGTCACGGATTTCGCCGACCATGATGATGTCTGGGTCGTGGCGCAGAAAGGCCCGCAGCGCGCGTGCGAAGGTGTAGCCGATCTCGGGCTGGGCCTGCACCTGGATGACCTGGGGCAGGCGGAATTCGACCGGGTCCTCGACGGTGAGGATCTTGCGCGTCTGGTCGTTGGTGGCGGCCAGGGCGGAGTACAGCGTCGTGCTCTTGCCGGCACCGGTCGGGCCGGTCACCAGCACCAGGCCGTTGGCCAGGCCCAGCCAGCGCTTGAACTGGCGCAGCTGCGAGGGCCGCAGGCCCAGGCGCTCGAGCGTCAGGTCGGCGCGCTTCTTGGGCAGCAGGCGCATGACGATGGATTCGCCATAGACGGCCGGGATGGAAGAGACGCGCACGTCCATCTCGGCGCCGGCGGCGCGGGTGGAGATGCGGCCGTCCTGCGGCAGGCGGCGCTCGGCGATATCGACGCCGGCAATCAGCTTGATGCGCGAGGCAACGGCCGGATAGCGGTCCATGCCCAGGGCCAGACGGGTGTGCAGCTGGCCGTCGATGCGCAGGCGAACTTCGAACTCGCGCTCGCCGGGTTCCAGGTGGATGTCCGAGGCGCGCGACTCGACGGCCTGGGCGATGAGGTTATTGACCCAGGCGATGACAGGCGCGTCCTCGGCCATCTCGCGCAGGGCCCGCTCGTCCAGCGTCTGCATGGCGAGGTCGCCCTGCTGCAGGCGCTGCACCCAGCGCTGGCTGTCGTCGGGGGCGATCAGCCACCAGCGTGCCGACTTGAGCGCGGCTTGCGACTGGGCGAACTCGCGCACCTCGGCGTCCAGCGGGTCGGCGCAGGCAAGCTGCCAGCCGCCCTCGTCGCGCCAGGGCAGCACGCCCAGCCTGAGTAGCTGCGCGGCGCCGCCTTCCAGCTCCTGCAGGCCTTGGCGCATGGCCGCTTCGTCGAGCTCGTCGAAGCGCAACCAGCCCATGCCGAGCTGCTCGGACAAGGCCGCATACAAGCGCTCGGCGGTGATGGCGCCCATGCGCAGCAGCACGGCACCGATGCGCCCGCCCTGCTCCGCCTGGAAGCGCAGCGCGGCGTTCAGGTCGTCGGCGCGAATCTGCTCGCGGGCGAGCAGCAGCTCGCCGATCAGGCGCGGGACGGTGGATTCGCTCATGGCTTGGGCGCGACGTCGCCCTTATCGGTCGCCGGCACACGCGCCCAGTCACCCAGCGACTTGCGGAAGCTCTCAGTGATGGCCTCGGCCTCGCTGGAGTCGTTGGCGATATAGGGCGTGATCAGGATGATCATCTCGCGACGCGACTTCTTGACCGTCTGGTTGCGGAACAAGCTGCCCAGAACGGGGATGTCCTTCAGGAAGGGCACGCCGCCATTGCCGTCCGACGAGGTGCCGTCGATCAGGCCGGCCAGCAGCATGGTCGAGCCATTGCGCAAGGTCAGCTTGGTCTCGACCTTGCGGGTGGAAATGGTGGGGCTCGTGATGTTGCCGGAGGTCGTCTGCACCGGCTGGCTGACTTCTTGCGACAGGTCGATGTCGATCTGGTCGCCCGAATGGATGACGGGCTTGATCCTCAGGATGACGCCTGTCGAGCGGTACTGATAGGTCGCCAGAAGGTTGCCCGCGGTGCCGCCGCTGGTGGCGGTGGTGGCAATTGACTGAGTCAGCACCGGTACCTCGTCGCCGACCTGGATCAAGGCCGTCTCGCCGTTGCGGGCCATCAGGCGCGGGCTGGACAGAATGGTCGCGCGCGAGTTGCTCGCCAGCGCATCGATAGCCACGCGCTGGGTGCCCAGGCCATTGAGGATGGAAACGTTGAAGCCCCCCGAACTGCCCGATCCACTGCTGGCAGACGCGGTATAGCCGGGGCCCTTGGTGCCTTCGATATGGCTGGTCAGCCACTGCACACCGAGCTGGGCGCCGTCCTCGAGTTTCAGCTCAGCAACCGTCACCTCGATCAGCGCCGACTTGGTCGGCTTGTCCAGGGTCTGCAGCAGAGCCGAGACCTGGCCGAACTCCTCGGGGTTGACCTGGAAGATCAGCGTGTTGCTGGCCTTGTCGACGACGACATTGCTCAGCCGGCTGGCGGTCGCCGCCGCCGTCGGGGTCGCCGTGCCGGTGGCTCCAGCGGAGACCGTCGGCGTGCTGGCCGTGGTGCCGCCGCCGCCCAGCACCCGCTCCAGCGTCTGGGCCAACTGTTCAGCGTCCTTGTGCTTGACCGCGTAGGTGAACAGGTTCTTGCCGACGCCGCGCTCATTGGGCTTGTCCAGCGTCCTGGCCCATTCGGCGATGTGGGCCACCACCTTGTCGCCCGCGGCGAAGACGAAGACCTGGTTCAGGCTCGAGACGGGCAGCAGGATGATGGGGCTGCGCAGCCCGCCCTGGGTGACCGTCGAGCCTACGGGGTGCACCGCATAACCCTCGGCCGACAGCACTTCGCCCAGGCGACGGGCCAGCTCCTCGGCGGACCAGTAGGCCGGTGTCAGCGTCAGGCTGGTACGTCCCTTGAGCGCCGGCTGGTCGAGCACGGCCAGTGCCTCGACGGCGGCCTTGACATTGTCGGGGTTGCCGCTGATCAGCACGGCATTGCGCGTTGAGTCTTCCTGCACCTTGACGCGGTCGCCGAACAGCGTCCGGAGCCAGCCGGTCACGTCGACCTGGCGCACCGACTCCAGTGGGATCAGCTGGAAGATGGGACGCAGCGAAGGCGGCACTTCGGGCAGGGCCGCGCCGTAGCGCAGGCCGGGCAGATCACCGCCCTGGCTGGCGTTATCTGGCACCACGCGCACCAGGCCGCCAACCTCGATGACCGAAAGGCCATAGCTCTTCAGCAGCAGGCGCACGGCGGTCTCGACCTGAGCTGCCGTCTGGCCGTTGCCGGTCTTGAAGGTCACGAGATCGGGGCGCGCCGTGACGGCGGGATCGACGCTGACGTTCTTCTTCAGCACGTCGGCATAGACCACCGAGACAAAGGTCGGCAAGGCCACCTGCTGCAGATTGACCGCTGCAACGACTTCGTCTTTCTGCTGGGCCACGGGCGCCGTGACGGCCAGGTTAGGTGCCTCGACCTCGGGGGCCTTGGGACCGGGGCCGACACGCGTCGTGTCGCGCGCGTTGGGGTCGGGCTTCGATGTCGCGTCAGCGGCAATGCTGGCCACGGGCAGGGGCGCGGGCAGGACGGGCACGATGGGTGCGCAGCCGCTCAGGGCCAGCATCGCACCCGCTGCCAGGGCAATCGGTCGCAGCGTCAGGGACATTCTCTTTTCATTCACGGTAATCAGCTCCCAACGGAACCTGCTTGTTGCCGACGCGGATCAGCACCTCGCCGTCCTGGATGCGGGTGATGCGCTCCCCGCTCGGAACCTTGTCGCCCACGGCGAGGCGCAGCGGCGCCTTGCCGGCGACGGCGAAGGCGATCAGCACCTTGTGCTCGCTGCCCCGCCCGAACACGCCAGCGACGCGCCAGCGCTTGTCCTCGGACTGCGCCGCAGCTGCTGCCGCGAGCGTCGTCGCCTCGGGTTCGAAGATGGGCGAAGTCGCCAGACCGATGGCCCGGCCCGCCTGGTCCGACCGGCGCGGCAGGTCGGGCAGTTGCCAGGCGTCACGGCGGGCGCTGACCAGGTTCGATTCGGGCTCAGCGGCCGGCGCCAGCAGCCAACCCAGGGCCAGGGCGGCGGAGGCCATCAACCAGGGCGCGGCCTTGTTCATGACGGCTTGCTCCCGGGCCGCGCCAGCACGCGCAGCTGCATCTCGGCAACCGCGGGCTGCACGACACCCTTCATCGTGAGGCGCTCCACGACGATGCGGCGCTCCTGCGCGGCCATTTCGGCCAGGAGCGTGAACAGCGGTGCGCGCTGCACCTCGACGCTCATCCTTGCCTGCAGCACCACATAGCCGGGCGGCAGTTCTTTCACCGGCTTGGCGCCCGGCTCGGCGCGCACCAGCGTGATCTCGCGGACCTTGAGGCCAAGGCGCTGGGCGGTGTTGCGCAGCCAGTCCTGCAGCCCCGCCTCGGTCAGTGCCAAGTCGGGATCGGCCCAGACGGTGGTCTCGTAGGCGGCCTTGAGGCCCGCCACTTCCTGGCTGCGACGCGACCAGTCGGTCTCCTTGGACAGGGCCTGCAGGCGCGCGACCTCGGTCGCCAGCACCCGGCTGCGCTCCAACGATGCATCGGCGGCATCGAAGCCGGCAAGCAACAGGTAGACGCTGAGCAGGGCCAGGCCCAGCCAGGCGCCAAGCCGCACTAGGCGCGATTCGGCCCACTGCTCGCGCAGCTGGGTCCGGTAGGAAAGCAGGGCGTCGCGGTTCATCAGCGATTGGGGATGGCGTCGAACACCGAGGACGGCGGTAGGCCGTTGGCGTCGGGCTTGGCGATGATGGGCTTGGCGGGTTGCTGCGGCCCCCTGGGGGATGGCGCCGGCGCGGCCGGTGCAGCAGCGGCTCGTGGCGCAGTCGCGGGTGCGGGCATGGGTGCCGCCACCACTGGCGCGGCCGGCGGCATGGCGGCCGGTGCGGCCACGACGCCAGTGGGCGGCGGGGCGGCGGCAGCCTCGACGGCGGCCACCACCGGCGGCAGCGCGCCGCGGATGCGCATGTCCATGACCAGCAGGTTGCGGGCATTGTCGGCGCGCACCTCGGTGACGTCGCTGAACCAGCCGCCGGCCTGCAATTCCTTGACGACGTTGGCACGGCCGGTGTTGGCACCGAGCTGCAGCGCGAGCTGGAGCTTGTCGCCCTCGAGCTCGAGTTCCTTGATCTGGACGTTCAGGCGCGCCAGGGTGTCGTTGAGATAGCCCAGCACGTCCACCGGCTGGGGCGCTGCGAACCAGCTCGCGAGCTTGCCGACCTCGGCCATCTGCGCCAACGTGGCATCGCGCGCCGCTACGACCGGGCCCGCGCTTGCCTTCAGCTCGGCGACGCGCTCGACCAGACGGCGCTCCTGGCTGTGCGCATCCCACCACTGATGGGCCATCACGCCCACGCCCAGCAGCATCCCCAGCCCGCCGAGCAGCACGAGGCGCTGCTCGAGGCCCCGTTCGCTGTCGGCCGAGGGATGCAGCGGAAAGTGACGGGCCCAAGGCGTGACGGCAGCCAGCGGCGTCTGCGGCTCCGGCAGGCTCACCGCCAGGCCGTCGCGGCCGGCGCCGCTGGCGCGGACGAATTCCCGCCAGTCTGCTTCGGAAAGGGCTTGGGGCCACCAGCGGCTGGCGAGCAGCTGGCCGTCCTGCCACTGCTGGGCCTCATAGCCCTCGACGCCGCGCAGCAGGCGCAGGCCATCGCCCCCCGTCGCCTGGATGAAGGTCTCGTGCAGCAACTGGCAGCGCTCCGGCGGCAGGCCGGCCGCGAGCGCGTCCTGGTGCAGCGCAGCCTCGTCCCAGGCGACCGCCAGGCCCTGTTCACCCTGGATGACCAGCCGCGCCGCGGTGCGATCGAAGGGTCGCCAGGCCTCGACCTGCAGCCTCAGCGCGCTCAGTCGCTCCGCCGTCGGGATGCCCTGCAACCGGAACCAGCGCAGGCGGCAGCGGCTGCGCGGCAGCAACAGGGGCGTGCGCGCCCAAGGATGCGGAGTCGGGATCGGGTCGAAGCCCTCAAGGCGCCACGCTGCTGGCGGCGCGCTGGGCGTTCGAAGCGAGAGGAAACGCGAGAGCGCGGGGAGCTTCATCGATGGGATTGAGCCGCTTCGTGCTGTGCTGTTCTGTGATGACCCACGGACCTAGCTCCCCTGCGGGGGTCAAACGGGCATTGTACTCAAGGGCCATGGGCAGCCCCGGCGCCCACAGCCTGATGCGAGCGTCATTGCCGGTGGACAGGATGTAGTCCTCCTCGTCCATCGGCAAGCTAAGCACGGCACGTGCGACGCGCAGGTCGCGCAACTGGTCCTGCGCACGGAGTTGCAGGATCTGATCGAGCTGCGCCGGTGCGGCATTGGGAAACATCGCACGCAGCGTGGGCAGCGGCGCGGTGGCCGGGTTGAACAGATGGCCCGGGTCGGCAGTGAGCCAGCCGCTCCAGCGCGCAAGGCGCGCTGCATCCTCCCGCCACAGCGGCATCACCTGCAGCTCACGCAGGCTCAACAGCCAGTCGTTACGCGGCCCCGGCAGGCCCAGCGCCTGGTATTCAGCGCGTTCGGCACCGTTCAAGCGCTTGAGGTTGTCGGTGTCGATGTAGTCGTCCAGCACATCGAGCATGGCCTGCGCCCGCGTCACCGGAACGCCGTCCTGCACCAGCAGCGCCTGCAGCGCGGCACGCGGCGCCCCGTTGGCCGACAGCAGGCCGCGTGCATCCTGGACCTGCACCCAGGTGCCATCCTCGGTCTTGTAGGGCCGGTCGTCCTGGCTCAGCAACAGCGTCGCGTCGCCACGACCGGTGGGTTGCAGCGGCCGGGTGGCATTCCAGTAGAGCGTCGCGGCGAGGGCCCCGGACACCGCGGCCTGGCCGTCGGCGTATTGCTGGAAGTCCAGCGCATTGCGGCGCAGCTCGTCGTTGCGCTGGGCGAAGCGCTGCACGACGAAAGCCATCACGGCCAGCACGCCCAGCACCATCAACAGCACATAACCCGACTGACGGGGCTCGCGCTTCATTGCCGCTCCCAGTGGGCCAGGCTCGGCCGGCCCGGCATGGTTGTGCTGATCTCGGCCAGCAGCGGGCCACCCAGTTCAGGACCCAGGTCGATCCAGACGGCCCGCGGCAGCCGCGGCAGCGTCGCCTGCAGGTCGCGCCGGAAGTCCAGGTCCGGATCGCCGCTGGGGGCCTGGGCGGGCCTGGGGACGGGCCACTGGTCCTGCCAGACGCCTTCGCCGTCCAGGTAGCGGAAGCGCCCCTCGGCGCCCGTCCAGCTCAGCAGCTCGACCGGCGTCGCCTGCTGCAGGGCGATGGTGGCCTCGGCCTTGGCATCGAAGATGGTCAGCTTCTGCTGGCGGGTCGCGGCATCGGCGACGAAGCGCAACTGGACCACCTGTCCGATCGCGGACCCAGGCAGGGCGAGGGTCTCGCTGCTGGCCAGACGCAGTTGCTGCCCGTCGCCGACGAACTGGCGGGGTGCGCCGATCTGCTCGACCAGCGCCGCCTGCACCAGGCTGCGCAGCCATTCACGGCGCACGAGATCGAGCTGGCCGTCCACGCCGGAGCGCTGCAGCAAACGCTCCACCCGCGCGATCTGGCTCATGGCCTGCCACAGCACGGTGGCGATCATGGCCATCAGCGTCAAGGTGACGATCATCTCAACCAGCGTGAAGCCGCGGGCCCGCCGGCGCGCCGCCGGATGCGACCTCACGGGCGGCTCCCAACGCCACCGGGCGGACCGAAAGGCGCCGGCGCGGCGCGGCTGGCGTTTGCCGGCCGCCACCCGGCGACGAGTTGCTCCCAGCTGACGCGGGGGCCGGTTTCTCCGCGCTTGAGCGTGGCGCGGAGGCGGTACAGCCCGAGCTCCCAGCGCGGCAGCAGGCTGCCGCCGAAATCGAACTCGTTGCGCGGCTGCTCGACGAGGGTCGAAGTCCAGCTGAGCTGAAGTTCCCCCTCCTGGAGCTCCCCCTGCTGCTGCAAGGCGGGATTCACCAGGCGCAGCCAGTTCACCCCTTCGAGCTGCAACTGCGCGCGCGCCTGAGCGTCGCGCAGACGGCTCGCCGTCTCCAGGTTCTGGTTGATCCAGGCGAACAGCATCAGCCCGGAAGTGCCCAGGATGACAAGGGCGATGACGACTTCCATGAGGGTGAAGCCGCGTGCGCCGCGGCGGTGCTGGTGCCGCACCTCAGCCCCCTTCCCTGACCTTGCCCGTGATCGCTTCGATACGCCAGGTTTCCTTGACCTTGCCCCGGCTGAGGACGAGGGTGCCACCCGAGGCGACGCCCAGCGGGTCGTAGCCCAGAGGCTGGTGCAGGTATATCTGCGTCTGCTCCGGCGCGCCCGGAACAGCCTGCAGCAGGTCCTTGGCTTCCAGGGTCTGAGCCTCGCCCTTCAGGAAGGTACGCACCGGCAGGGCTTCGAGGTAGCTGCGGAAGTCGTCGCGCCAGCCCCGCTCACGCGCGGCATCCAGCCAGCCGACGGCACGCGGTGCGGCGATGCCGGCCGCCAGCGCCATCAACGCCAGCACGACCAGCAGTTCCAGCAACGTGAAGCCATGCTGGTGTGAGCCACTCGCACCGTCCGCGCGCTGGCTCGCGAATGCAAATACCGACAATGCAGCCCTGCCTCAGTTGGCCGGCAGTACGCCGATGTCCGCGCCGTCACCTTCGCCGCCCGGTTGACCGTCTGCACCGAGGGAGTACAGCGCGAAGGGCTGGCCGTCGCGGCCGGGGAGCGAATACTGGAAGGGATGCGACCAGGGGTCCATCGGCACCGCCTCGTCGAGATAGGGCCCCCGCCAGCGAGGTGCCAGCGCCGGGTCGGCAGGCGCCTTGTTCAACAGCGTCAGGCCCTCCTGGGCCGTCGGATAGCGGCCGATGTCGAGGCGCAGGTTCTCGACCGCGCCGCGCAGCAGCTTGATCTGGGTGGTGGCCGTCGTCACCCGGCCCTGGTCCACCTTCTTGAAAAGTCGCGGCCCGACCAGACCGGCAATGAGACCGATGATGGTCAGCACGACCAGCATTTCGAGCAGGGTGAAACCCCGCGATGGAATCGATGGGTCGAGGCGAGGGCGGGCCATAGTGCAGCAATAGTCACAAAGGGCACCAGTTTACGGGATGCCCTCGATCCATAAAAAAAGGGCACCCGAAGGTGCCCTTTTGCACATCGCCGAAGCGACTACTGTTATCAGTAGTTGCTGCCGTTCGACGTGTTGTTGTTGCCGTACGGACGCTCCAGAGCGATGTACGAAGCAGCAGCGCCGTTGAGGGCTTGCTGGTAGACACCCTTCACAGCGCCGACGTTGGCGTTGATCGTGAAGACGATCGAGCCGCGCTTGCCGCTGCTGAACGTGCAGATGTCAGAAGCGTTCAGAGCGGTCGTGCCGTTCGCCAGCAGCTTGCCCGACTTGGCGGTGCCGTACGTCGGGGTGATGCCAGCTTCGCCGTAGCAGGTTGCCGAGTAGTCAGCAGCTTGCGAGCCCGTGTTCTGGAAGAAGAAGCGGGTCAGGTTGCCGTTGGACGTGTCGTTGTTGAAGAACGCCGAACGCAGTTCGATGCCGTTCGCGCCCCACACCCACCAGCTGGCGTTGCCAGCCAGAGCCTGGGGACCAACACCAGCCAGCGTCGGGTTCGCCACAGCGGACACGCCGAAGGTGCGAGCGGTACCCAGCGACTGGGTCTGAGCGGATTCCAGGCTGACCTTGACGTTGGTCGAGCCATTCTGCGTCAGGTTGCCGGCGTTGACCGTGAACACAGCCGTACCAGCCGTAGCATTGACGGTAACGGCAGGTGCGGTGCTCAGCGGAGCGGTCGTCGTAACATTAACCGAGCTGTTGCCAACACCGTTGAAGCTCGTCTTCAGACCGGAGAAGTCACCAGCGATGGTGACCACGACGTTCGTCAGCATGCTGTTGGCGGTCACCGCAACGCCGCTGGCGTTCAGCAGGGTACCGTCAACGCCGATGCTGAAGCTGGCCGTGGCGTTGTTCGCCAGGTCGTCGTTCGCAACGACGAAGCCGAACAGCGGGTTGGCGCCGTTGTTGAAGTTGACGTCGGCCTTGGTGCCGCTGTCGGTCGTGGCAGTCAGCGTGACAGCGCGGCCCGAAGTGGCAACCGTAGCGGTGATGTCGTTGGAGTTGTCAACGCGAGCGGTTTCACCCGTGTCGTACAGAGCGATGTTCAGCTTCTCGGTAGCACCGACCGTTGCCAGGCTGTGGCCGTTGATGGCCAGGTTCGGGAAGGTGATGTTGCCGCCGACGTTGATGTCGGTGGTGACGTTCACGTCCCACACGCACTCGGAGGCCGAGGTGCGCTTGACGGTGATGTTGGCAGCACCGCCACCCGAAACCGTCGGCACAGCGCCGCAGCTCAGGGTCGTCGTTGCGCCAGCAGGCTCACGCACGATGATGGTGAACGGCTGAGAGACCACACGCGAGACACCCATCGTGTAGACGACGGGATTCAGCGTGATTTGACTGCTCGAAGTGATGGCTTCGACGGCGTACTTGCCGGCCGTCGAGGAGACCGAGCCTGCCGCCTGAGCACCAGCACCACAAACCGCAGCGGTCGCGACGGCCAGGGCCTTGTAGGTGAAGTTCTTCATTAAATGAACCTTCCGGATCGTTGTTGCAACAAATTAACCGAACACAAGCGAAGCTGAACACTCAGAACACCGCATTGGGTCGATTGCCCCGGTCCGTTTCCGGTCCGTCGCAGCCACCAACGCGGCGACCACTGCGTCGACACAAAGCGCTCATGCTTCGCCTCCCCTACTTTGACTGGCACGGCTCAACACCCTCCAGCTCAGCAGGTTGCCCGGCAGCATAGCAGACGATTACAGGTGTTTGTCCGTCGGACATCGGTCACAGATCGGGGTTTGCCCCAGATGCGTTGCTTGTTGACATCAGTGGCGCGCGTCCCAACGCGGCCTTCCACTCCCTTGGATCGAACGCCCCATGCCTGCTCCATGGGCAACCGGGCCGCCTCCCGAGCCAACCTCTAGAATCTCTGGTCCCCTTGGGCCGACTGACCAGATCGATCCCGCGACTTTCGCACGTTCTTCTTGAAGATATGACAACGACAGACCCCAACCTCCTGGTCGACGAGACCCTCGACAAGCTGGAACGCGCTGTATTTCAACGTCAAACCAAGGAAGGTGTCGCGCTGCTGCTCAGCATGCTGAGCCACATCAGCCAAACACGAAATCCGTTCGGGATTCTTGCTCCAGACACCACTGCAGAGCAGAGGCGTGCGGCATATACCCGGATCGCCGCCATGATCTCAGCGCTGTTGTGCAGCCCGGATTTCCAGATTGACCTCGCACAAATTGAATTTCTTGCCGGCCGCAAGCCCGCGCTGGAAGCGATTTTCGAGCTCAGCGGTTATGAGGGCCCCTTCCACCTGCTGCGCTATCACGGCATTCGCAACGCTAACGGCAGCCTCACGCTGCGGCCCAACCAGGTTTTCGTACTGTCTCTGTTCTATTCGCTGGACGACATGCCCGCGGAATTGATGAGCGGTGTTTTGAAGCTGCCACCAGATCAGTTGCTGCCGCTGATGTTGGGATGGTTCACAGCACCCTTCGTCCACAACGCCAATGGTGAAAAAAATCGCGGCCTGCTTATAGAAAACTCGGTACTGATCGAGCAGGGGGTGCCGACCCAGGGGATTGTTCAGGCACTGACATCGGCTTGGATGCATGTCAGCTACGCAGATCACGCGCACAAGCACCACCTCAAGAAGTCGATGAATGAGGTCTGGCTGCGCATCGACAAGATGGGCGGCCTCAAGTCCCGCAGCGTCGCCTACAAGGTCGTAGACCGACCCACCATCCTCGTCGCCGCGGAGCGCATGTCAGTGGGTCATGCCATGTATCGAAGCTATGCGGCGTCGATTCGGCAGTTGAAGAGCCGCTACCACGTGGTCTGCATGGCAGTGCGCGGATTTATTTCGGAATCGGCGTTCGATTTATTCCATGACGTCATCCTGCTGGAACCGGGAATTAGCATGAAGGACATTGGCGCGCACATCGTCAAAATCGCGCCAGATATCATCTACTACCCAAGCTTAGGCATGTCGGAATGGACGCAGATGGTCGCCAATTTGCGGTATGCCCCAATCCAGATCATGACGCTGGGCCATCCGGCGCCGGCAATGATGGAAACGATGGATTACACCCTCGTACAGGACGGCCACGGCGAAGCATCCTGGGAATTCGGCAAGAAAGTACTGGAACGCAAGGCCTGGGGCAGTTTCGCGCCCTACAGCGACACCATCGACTTCAGCATCGAAAAGCTGCCGTTTGACGACGATGCTCTCCATATCGCCGTCAACAGCTCCTTGATGAAGCTGTCGCCCCGGTTTCTGGCCATGTGCGAGCGCCTGGAAAAGGAAGCCACCAGGCCTGTTCATTTCCATTTCTTCGCGAGTGCGGCCGGCGTCATGTACGACCGCATCCGCCAGGTGTTCGAGCGCCGTTTCCGCAGCTTCACGCTGGAGCCGTCGCGGCCCTATGCCTCATTTCTGCACCAGCTTAAACGTTGCGATCTGGCCCTTGCCGCCTTCCCGTTCGGCAACACCAACAGCACGGTCGACACCTGCCTACTCGGCGTCCCCACGGCGGCCTACTACGCCAACGAGGTGCTCAGCATCGGCGACCGCGACGTGATGCGCATGGTGGGCCTGCCGAGCTGGCTGGTGTCGGACAACGACGAGGACTACTTCCAGGCCGCCATGAAGCTGATCCACGACGACGCGGCACGAGAGGCCATCATCACCCATCTGCAGACCAGCGACGTCAAGGGCGCGCTCTTCAAGCCGCCGAGTCCTGAGGACGAGACCGAGTTCGTCGACGCCTTCGACTGGATGTACCAGAACCACGAAGCCCTGCAGGCCAGTTCCAAGCATCTTCTGAAAGTCGGCGAACCCATTCCCGCCTGATTCCCATGAGCCAGAAACCCATCTACGTCACCCAGCCCCATCTGCCGCCGCTGGAGGAATTTCTTCCCTATCTGAAGGAGGTGTGGGACAGCAAGTTCCTCACCAACGGCGGGCCGATGCACCAGAAGTTCGAGCGGGCGCTGTGCGAATACCTGGGCGTGCCCGAGATCGCGCTGTTCTCCAATGGCACGCTGGCGCTGCTGACGGCGCTGCAGTCGCTGCGCATCACCGGCGAGGTCATCACGACGCCCTATTCCTTCGTCGCGACGGCTCACTCGCTGCTGTGGAACGGCATCAAGCCCGTCTTCGTCGACGTCGACCCGGTCAACCTGAACCTGGACCCGGCCAAGATCGAGGCCGCGATCACGCCGCAGACCACGGCCATCATGCCGGTGCACTGCTACGGCCACCCCTGCGACGTGGCGGCCATCGAGAAGATCGCCGAGAACTACAACCTCAAGGTCATCTACGACGCGGCCCATTCCTTCGGCGTCGAGTCCGACGGCCAGAGCGTGCTGAACGCGGGCGACCTGTCGGTGCTGAGCTTCCACGCCACCAAGGTCTTCAACACCTTCGAAGGCGGCGCCATCGTCTGCAAGGACGCCAAGACCAAGCTGCGCATCGACCAGCTGAAGAATTTCGGCTTTGTCGACGAGACCACCGTCGTCGCGCCCGGCATCAACGGCAAGATGAGCGAGTTCAACGCGGCCCTGGGCCTGCTGCAGCTCAACCATGTCGACGAGGCCCTGCGCCAGCGCGGCGAAATCGACGTGCGCTACCGCACCATGCTGGCCGACGTCCCCGGCATCGAATGCCTGCCACCCAGCCCCGGCAGCAAGCACAACTACTCCTACTTCCCCATCCTGGTGAAGCCGGAGTACGGCGCCACGCGTGACGAGCTCTATTCGGCGATGCGCACCAAGAACATCTATGCACGCCGCTATTTCTATCCGCTGATCAGTAGCTTCCCGATGTACCGCGCCCTGCCCTCGGCGGCGCCGGCCAACCTGCCGGTGGCCTCGCGCGCTGCCGAGCAGGTGCTGTGCCTGCCCATCTACCCCGGCCTGACGCCGGACCAGCAGGACCAGATCGTCGACCTGATCCGCGCGCTGCGAAAGTAGGCCTCCATGCGGCTGGCCATCATGCAGCCCTACTTCCTGCCCTACATCGGCTACTGGCAGCTGATGGGGGCGGTGGATGCCTTCGTCGTCTACGACCGCATCAAGTACACCAAGAAGGGCTGGATCAACCGCAACCGCATGCTGCAGAACGGCGATGCGGCCACCTTCTCGCTGCCGCTGGCGGCGGGTTCGGACCAACTGATGGTCAGCGAGCGCGACCTGGCGCCCACCTTCGACCGCCGCAAGCTGCTGGCGCAGTTCGAAGGTTGCTACCGCAAGGCGCCGCACTTCGAAGCGATGCGGCCCTGGCTGCAGAGCGTCGTGCTCGATCCGGCCAATAACCTGTTTGACTATCTCTGGCAGTCCATCGTCAAGACGCGCGACCAGCTCGGCCTGACGACGCGCCTCATCGTGTCGTCCGAGGTGCCGCACGACGAGGGCCTCAAGGCCCAGGACAAGGTGCTGGCCATCTGCAAGGCCCTGGGCGCGACGACCTACGTCAATGCCATCGGCGGCATGGAGCTCTATGAGCGCGAGGCCTTCGCATCCGAGGGCATTGAGCTCAAGTTCCACAAGGCCAGATCCTTCGAGTACGCCCAACTGGAGAACGCGTTCGTGCCCTGGCTGTCCGTCCTCGACGTGCTGATGTTCAACCCCGCCGCGGTCGTCGACGACGCCGTGCGCCACCAGTTCGACCTGTTGTGACCTCCTACCGCTGGACCAAGCTGGGCCGCCCTTTCGTGCCCCAGCAGATCGAGGGCCGCCCCTGGCTGCGCAGCTTCGCGCAGGCCCCCCACACCCTGCTGCTGGACGACCGCATCCGCGTCTATTTCTCCTGCCGACCCGAGCCCGATGCGCGCGGCCAGTTCGTCAGCTACTCGGCCTGGGTGGACCTGGACCGTCGCGATCCGATGCGCGTGCTGGACATGGCCACCGAGCCCATCCTGCCGCTGGGCGGCCTGGGCTGCTTCGATGAGTTCGGCACCTATCCCGTCTCGGTGATCCAGCAAGGCGACGTGCATCGCGCCTATTACGCCGGCTGGACGCGCTGCGAGTCGGTGCCCTTCGACACCGCCATCGGCACGGCCATCAGCCGCGACGGCGGCAAGACCTTCCAGCGCGAAGGCGACGGCCCCGTGCTGGCCGCCAGCCTGAACGAGCCCTTCGTCATCAGCGGCCCCAAGATCCGCCGCTTCCAGGTTGCGGGGTTGAGCCAGTACCAGCTGTTCTACATCGCCGGCCGCTGCTGGAAGATGGTCGAGGGCCGCGCCGAGCCGGTCTACAAGATCCGCATGGCCACGTCCGACGACGGCCTGAACTGGCAGCGCGAGGACCGCGACCTCATCGAGAGCCGCATCGAGGTCGACGAAGCCCAGGCCAGCCCCGATGTCTTCGAGGCCAACGGTCGCTTCCACATGTTCTTCTGCTACCGGCACAGCGCGGGCTTTCGCGGCAAGGAGAAGGGCTACCGCATCGGCTATGCGTCGAGCACCGACCTCAAGCACTGGACGCGTGACGACGCCAAGGCCGGCCTGGAGCTGTCTGCCGAAGGCTGGGACAGCGAGATGCTGGCCTACCCCCACATCTTCCAGGTCGACGGTGTGACCTATATGGGCTATCTCGGCAACGGCGTCGGCCGCGAAGGCTTCGGCATCGCGCGCCTCGAAGGGGACTTATGACAGCCCCCGAACCTGCCGCTGCGCATCAGGCCCCCCGAGGGGGTCAGGAGAACTCGGGAGCGGCCCGTCGTTCCCCTGAGATGCACTGGCGCAAGCTCGGCCGGATCTTCAACCCCTTCGAGCACGAGCTGCCGGGGGCCGACGCCGGCTTTGCGCAATCACCCCAAGCCGTCGTCTTCGACGACTTCGTGCGCATCTACTTCTCGACGCGCGCCAAGGGCGCCGACGGCAAGTTCCTCAGCCAGGTCGCCTTCGCCGACTTCAGCAAGGACCTGCAGCAGGTGCTGAGCGTCAACACCGAGCCGGTGATGGGCCTGGGCGGGCTGGGCTGCTTCGACGAACACGGCATCTTCCCCTTCAGCCCGACACCGGTCGGCGACGAGATCTGGGCCTACACCACCGGCTGGGCACGGCGCGTGGCCGTGTCCGTCGAGACCGCCGTGGGCCTGGTCATCAGCCGCGACGGCGGCGCCACCTTCGAGCGTGCCGGCCCCGGCCCCGTGCTGGGCCCGAGCGTGCATGAGCCCTGCCTGGTCGGCGACGCCTTCGTGCGTCGCTTCGACGGGCGCTTTCATATGTGGACCATGTTCGGCACCGGCTGGAAGCACTTCCCCGGCGAGGCCGCGCCCGACCGCATCTACAAGATCGGCCATGCCCACTCAGCGGACGGCATCCACTGGACCAAGGACGAAGGCCAGGCCCTGGTGCCCGACCGCCTCGGCCCCGATGAATGCCAGGCCCTGCCGGCCGTCATCCGCGTCGGTCAGCGCTACCTGATGGTGTTCTGCTACCGCGAGGCCTATGGCTTTCGCACCGACCCATCACGCGGCTACCGTCTCGGCCAGGCCTGGTCGGACGACCTCGTCACCTGGACCCGTGCCGACGACCTGCCCCGCTTCGAGGCCGATGCCGGCGCCTGGGATGGCGACATGGTCTGCTACCCCCACCTGACCGAGATCGACAGCCGTATCGTGCTGCTCTACAACGGCAACGCCTTTGGCCGCGAAGGCTTTGGCGCGGCGGTTCTCGAGCAAGCATGAACTACCGGCTCGACAGCGTCGGCGCCGCCGCGCTGCTGACCCATCTGCGCGCTGCGGACGCGGGCTTCGAGCCGCCGCTGAGCAGCCGCATCGACCTCGCCGGCTATGCGGACAAGCTGGCCACGCACGCCCGCCGCGTCGAGGCCTGGCAGGGCGACCTGCTGGTCGGCCTAATCGCGATGTACGCCAACGACCCGGCCCAGGGCGGCTTCATCACCAATGTCAGCGTCTTGCCCGGCCACCAAGGCCAGGGCATTGCCGGCGAGTTGCTGACCCGCACGCTGGCCCTGGCCGCCGAGCTGGGCCTGCCCAGGCTGCGCCTGGAGGTCTACGCCGACAATACGGCCGCGCTGGCGCTGTACCGTCGGCATGGTTTCAGTGCCGAGACCGCGGCCGCTGCCGGCCCCACCCTCTTTCTGCATCGAGAGCTTTGATGAGCAATACCCGCGACTACAACGCCGAGCACGTCGACAACGCGCGCCAATACGCCTACGGCTTCGACTTCGACGTGATGCATCCGCTGATGGTGCGCTCCTTCGCGCCCTTCTTCCGTCCGGGCAGCATGCTGGAGCTGGGCAGCTTCAAGGGTGACTTCACGGCCCGATTGACCGAGCACTTCAGCGACCTCAGCTGCGTCGAAGCTTCGAACGTCGCCATGGACGAGGCCCGCCAGCGTCTGGGCGACAAGGTGCAGTTCTTCAACTCGCTGTTCGAGACCGTCCAGCTGCCGCGCCGCTACGACAACATCGTCATGACGCATGTGCTGGAGCACCTGGACGACCCCATCGCCGTGCTCGCTCGCATCAACCGCGAATGGCTGGCACCGGGTGGCCGTTTCTTCCTGGCCTGCCCCAACGCCAACGCGCCGTCGCGCCAGATCGCCGTCAAGATGGGCCTGATCGATCACAACGCCGCCGTCACGCCGGCCGAGGCCGAGCATGGCCACCGCATCACCTATGCGCTGGACACCCTGGAGCGCGACGCCACCCGCGCCGGCCTGAAGGTCATCCACCGTTCGGGCATCTTCTTCAAGGCCCTGGCCAACTTCCAGTGGGACCGCCTGCTGAAGACCGACATCATCACGCCGGCCTATCTCGAGGGCTGCTTCCAGCTTGGCCAGCAATACCCGGACCTGTGCTCGTCCATCTACCTGGTGTGTGAAGCCGGTTGAAACGGGCGATTGAGCCCGGCATGCACGTCGCCGTCGTCGGCTCCGGCTTCAGCGGCGTCGCCATCGCCTGGCAGCTGCTGGGCCGACTGCCGGTCGGCAGCACGATCACGATGATCAACGGCTCGGGCCGCTTCGCGCGCGGCCTGGCCTACGGCACCCATTCGGCCGACCACCTGCTCAATGTGCCGGCGGCACGCATGAGCCTGGATCCGGCCCAGCCCCATCACTTCGTCGACTGGCTGCGCCGCGACGACGCGGCCATCGACGGCCATGAGTTCGTCCCACGCCAGCGCTATGGCGACTATCTGCAGTCGGCGCTGGAGCAGCGCGAGGCTTATTGCAGCGGCGTCGAGCTGCGGCAGCTCGTCGCCCTGGTCGACGACTGCCTGCCGACACCCAAGGGCTGGCAGCTGAACTTCGTCGACGGCTCGAAGGCGTCCTTCGACGCCGTCGTTCTTGCCATCGGTCACCTGCCGCCCCGCCATCCGCATCCCGATCTCGCCGGCCTGCCCGGCTATGTGGCCGATCCCTGGGCCGGCGGCGCGCTGAACGACCTGGCGCCCGACGCGCCGGTTGCATTGATCGGCAGCGGCCTGACCATGCTGGACGTGCTGATCACGCTGCGCGCACGGGGCCACCACGGCCCGGTGCTGGCGCTGTCGCGCCGCGGCCTGCTGCCGCAAGGCCACCGCCGCAACGAGGGTCCGCCCAAGCCCTGGGCCCTCGACCCGGCCATCGCCGGCAGTGCGCCGCTGCGCCGGCAGTTGCGCCTCTTCCGCGCCGAGATCGCACGCGCCGAGGCTGCGGGACTCGACTGGCGCGACGTCTGGGCCGCTTTCCGTGCCCAAACGCCCCAGGCCTGGCAGGCGCTGGAGGCGAGCAGCCGCGGCCAGTTCTTGCGCCATCTGCTGCCCTACTGGGATGTGCATCGCCACCGTGCCGCACCCCAGGCGCGCTCGGTGCTGGAAGCAGACCTGGTCAGCGGTCGGCTGCGCCAGGCCGGGGGACGCGTGTTGTCGGTGCACGAACAGGCGGGGGGCCTGCAAATGGGCTGGCGCCCGCGTGGAAGCTCGAACGTCGAGCACTTCGTCGCCGCCCGCATCGTCAACTGCTCGGGCCCCAGCTCGGCCATCGACGCCGGCTCGTCGCCGCTGCTGTGGCGGCTCCAGCAGTCGGGTCGTCTGCAACCCTGCCCTCACGGCCTGGGCCTGCAGGTGGACGAGGCCTATCGCATCCTCAACGCCTCGGGCCAAGGCCAACCGGGCCTCCACTACCTCGGCCCGCATCTGCGCGCCCAGCGCTGGGAGGCGACCGCGGTGCCCGAACTGCGCGAGCACGCCGCGGCCCTCGCCGCCCAGGTGGTCAAGCCCTGAGCAGGTCTTCCAGCGCCGCCACGGCTTCACTGGCGTCATCGCGGCTGGCGTCGATGCGCAGATCGGGTGTCAGAGGATCTTCGTAAGGGGCCGAGACCCCGGTGAACTGGGTCAGCGCATTGGCCCGCGCATTGCGGTACAGGCCCTTGGGGTCGCGGCGCTCGCAGACCTCCAGCGGCGTCGCCACATGCACCTCGCGGAAATTCGCCGTGCCGATGATGTCGCGCGCCATGGCGCGGTCCTCGCGCAGCGGCGAGATCAGCGCACAGATGACCACCAGGCCCGCCTCGCGCATCAGCTTGGCCACCTCGGCGACGCGGCGGATGTTCTCGCGTCTGTCCTCGGGGCTGAAGCCCAGGCCGCGGCAGAGGCCGGCGCGCACGGCGTCGCCATCCAGCACGGCGGCCATGGCCCCTGCATCGACAAGGCGCCCATGCAAGGCCGACGCCAGCGTGGACTTGCCGGCGCCGGACAGGCCGGTCAGCCACAGCACGCGTGCCTGGTGGAGCGGCTTCACCGCAGCCTCACTTGGCGACGGCGCTGGCCGCCGCATCGAGACTGCGCTTGGCGATCGCCTCATCCAGGCCTGCAATCAGGGCATCCCGGTGCGGCACCACCTCCAGCAACTGGAAGCGCATTGCGAGCAGCTGCATGACGAAGCTGAGGTTGGCCTTGTTCTCGGCGACGCCGGCCGAGACATCGAGCTTGCTGTTCACATGGGCCTCGATGGCCTCGGCGTTCATCTGCGCCAACTGCTGGCGCAGCGTCCGGATGGGCGCCTCGACGTCGGCCCAGGGCATGGCCAGCACCTGGTCCCGCAGATGCCGCTGCAGCCAGGCATCGTCGCCCCGCTTGGCGGCCTGACGGGCCAGCACTTCGTTGAGCAGCCCAGCCAGCTGGCGGCCCGACGGGCTGTCCTGCAGTTGCCGCGTCTTCCCGACGGCGTCGAACACCTTGGTCCACTCCCGCTGCGTCTGCGCCAGCACCGTGCGCTGCACGTTCAGCTCGATCAGCGCCGGCTGGCCCAGGGTACGGATGGCCTTGGATCGGTCGTCCAGCGTGGCAGCCACCTTGGCCAGCACGGGCTTCCAGATGGCGATGGGAGCACGCAGCATCACGCTGGGCTTGGCCGGCAGCTGATAGCTCGGCTGCGAGACCTCGGTGACGGTCACCGGACGGGTCGTCACGTTCGCCACCGCCGCGGTGGACATGAGCAGCGCGGCGACCACGAACGGCGCCAGCAGGGGCGCGGTCCAGGATGAGCGGCGGGAGGAATTGAACAACTTCATCAATGCTCCGAATGGGAGGCGTGGAATTCAGAACCCAGCCAGGCGCCCAGCAGCGCCCTCGGCTGGGAGGTATCGAGACCTGCCAGGTCGAGCAGCACTCGCTCGCCTGCGCCGTCGTCCGCGAGCCGCGCCACGCGCACGCCGGCACAGGTCGTCGGCAGGCTGGTCTCCTGGTCGGCCAACAGCTCTTCGAAGAGCTTCTCGCCGGGTCGCAGGCCGGTGAACTCGATGCGGATTTCGTCGGTCGAGTGCCCGCTCATGCGGATCATCTGCCGTGCCAGGTCAGCGATGCGCACCGGCTCGCCCATGTCCAGCACCAGCACCTGGCCGCTTTCGCCGATGGCGGCGGCCTGGATGACGAGGCGGGCGGCCTCGGGGATGGTCATGAAATAGCGAATGATGTCCGGGTGGGTGACCGTGACCGGCCCACCGCGCGCGATCTGCTCCTTGAACTTCGGGATCACGCTGCCACTGGACCCCAGCACATTGCCGAAACGCACCGCCATGAAGCGCGTGCCGGAGTGCTGCTTGGACAGTGCCAGCAGCGCCATCTCGGCGGCCCGCTTGGTGGCCCCCATCACATTGGTCGGGTTGACGGCCTTGTCGGTGCTGATCAGCACGAAGCGCTCGGCGCCGACCTCGGCCGCCGCCAAGGCCGCGTTGAAGGTGCCCAGGGTGTTGTTGCGGATGCAGGCGGCCGAGTTGTCGGCCTCCTCCATCAGCGGCACATGCTTGAAAGCCGCCGCATGAAAGACGAGCTGGGGCCGGTGGCGCGCAAAACAAGCCCGCAGATGCGGCAGGTCCTTGACGTCGCCAATGACCCTCACCAGCGACAGATGCGGGAAGGCCTCGGCCAGGGCCTGCTCGACGGCGTAGAGGGCGTATTCGCTGAGCTCGTAGAGCACGATGACCCGCGGGCCGTAGCGGGCGATCTGCCGGCACAGCTCGCTGCCGATGCTGCCGCCCGCCCCGGTCACCATGACGACGCGCGAATTGATGCGCTCGGAGATGCCCGCCTCGTCCAGCTGCACGGGTGGCCGGCCCAGCAGGTCCTCGGGCTCGATGTCGCGCACCTCGTTGACGCGGCGGCCGGCCATCAGCTCGGTGCTGCTGGGCACGGTCAGCACCGCCAGGCCCGTGGCACTGGCCAGGTCCAGCGCCCGGCGCCGCTGCGCTATCGACGCTCCCGGCATGGCCACGATCAGGTGGGTGACGCCATGCACGTCGGCGAAGCGCCGGGCCTGGCTCAGATTGCCCAGCACCGCCAGCCCGGCCACGCGTCCGCCCAGCTTGGCCGGATCGTCGTCCAGGAAGCCGACGACCACCCAGCCCTGGCTGTGCTGGATGCCGGCCACCAGCAGCCGACCCGCGTCACCGGCGCCCATCACCAGGGCCCGGCGGCTCTCCTGGGCGCTGCCGCTGATGCGGCTGCGCATGTGCTCGTACAGCATGCGGTAGCCCATGCGCATCATGGCCAGCAGCATCAGCGTGAAGAAGGGGTGCAGGGCCAGCACGGCGCGCGGGATGGCGTGCAGATGGGCCATCAGCACGGCGGCTGCGCCGATGAGTCCCGCCAGGGCGCAAGCGACCGCCAGGCGCTTGACCTCGCCGAAGCCCGAGAAGCGCCACATGCCCTTGGGCACGCGCAGCATCCACAGCACGACGGTGTAGATGGCCAGCAGGCCGAGCAAGACCCAGGGGTCGTAGTCCGGCCGCGCCGAGAACCAGCGCTCGAAGCCGAGGCGAAAGAGATAGGTGGCATGCCAGGCGATGGCGACGACGAAGATGTCGAGCAGCAACGCCAGCGCCTCGCGGCGGGGCCGCAGGCGGGTCAGCAAGGTGTCGAGAAACTGCCAGTTCATCGGAACGGGATTGTCAGCCCCTGGCGACACGCGCCAGCGTTGCCGCGATCAGCCGCAGGTCGGTCGCCAGATTCGCCTGCGCCGCATAGTCGGCCGAAAGCTTGAGCTTGGCCGGCATGATCACGTCACGGTATTCGCGTTCCGGATCGGCCGCCGCCGCAAGCAGTTCGGCCTCGCGGCTGAAGGCCAGCGAGGCCGGGTCGGTGATGCCGGGGCGCACGGCCAGCACGCGCTCGCGCAGATCGGCCGGGTAGAGCTCCACATAGCGCGGCAGCTCGGGCCGCGGGCCGACCAGGCTCATGGCGCCGCGCAGCACGTCCCACAGCTGGGGCAGCTCGTCGAGCTTGGTCTGGCGCAACACCTGGCCGCAGCGCGTGATGCGCGGATCCACGCCCACCGTGATGGCCGCGCCGGGCTCGACCCGCATGGTGCGGAACTTGTGGATGGTGAAAGGTCTGCCGTGGCGTCCGACACGGGTCTGGCGAAACAGCGCCGGGCCGGGCGAATCGAGCTTGATCCAGACGGCGACCAGCAGCAGCAGCGGCGCCAGCACCAGCAGTCCCAGCGCCGAGCAGATCACGTCGAACAGGCGTTTGCTCAAGCCTGCACTCAGGTCAACAGCGCGCGCACCGCGGCAATGACACGCTCCACATCCGCATCGCTCATGGCCGTGTACAGCGGCAGGCTGACCGTGCGCTCGAACACCTTTTGCGCCTTGGGGAACTGCTCGGGCGTGAGGCCGTAGCGGTCGCGCCAGTAGGGGTGCAGATGCAGGGGCACGTAGTGCACGCTGCAGCCGATGCCGGCGGCGTACATGCCCTCGATGAAGGCATCGCGCGTGATGCCGGCCGCGTCGGCCAGGCGGATGACGTAGAGATGCCAGGAGTGCACGTCGCCCTCGGGCGCGCCCGGCGGCAGGATGACCGGCAGGTCGGCAAAGGCCTGCTGATAGCGCATCGCGATCTGCTCGCGGCGGATCTGGAAGGCCGGCAGGCGCTTGAGCTGGTGCAGGCCCAGAGCCGCGGCGATGTCGGTCAGGTTGTACTTGAAGCCCGGTGCGACGATCTCGTAGTACCAGCTCGGCACCTTGGCGGTGAAGCGGTCGAAGGCGTCGCGGCTCATGCCGTGCAGGCGCATCACGCGGGCGCGCTTGGCCAGTTCGGCATTGCGGGTCACGAGCATGCCGCCCTCGCCCGTCGTCATGGTCTTGTTGGCGTAGAAGCTGAAGACGGTGGCGTCGCTGCCCAGGGTGCCGATCAGCTCCTTTTCCAGCGTCGTCGGCAACGCATGCGCAGCGTCCTCGATGACGCGCAGGCCGTGGCGGCGGGCGATGTCGAGGATGGCCAGCATGTCCACGGCCAGGCCGGCGTAGTGCACCGGCAGGATGGCTTTGGTCTTGGGCGTGATCGCAGCCTCGATGGCGGCAATGTCAATGTTCAGCGTCGCCGGGTCGACGTCGACCAGCTTCACGTCGGCACCCAGGTAGCGCACCACCTCGGCGGTGGCCGTGAAGGTGTGGGTCGTCGTGATGACCTCGTCGCCGGGCCCCAAGCCGATGGCCTCGAGCGCCAGATGCAGGCCGGCGGTGGCCGAGTTGACGGCGATGCATTCGATCTGCGGGTCGCCCAGGAACTCGGCAAAGGCCTGCTCGAAGCGCTTGGCCTTGGGACCGGTCGTGATCCAGCCGGATTTCAGCGTGTCGACGACTTCGGCGATCTCGTCGTCGCCCAGGTCGGGCAGGGCAAAGGGGAGGAAGGGCTGGGCGCTCATGGGACTGGATTTTCGACGATCAGGGCCGGCCGTTCAGGACAGGGCTTCGATGAAGCGGGCGGCGAGGACAGGGAAGGCGTGATTGGCCATCGCAAAGGCGCGGCCGCGCTGGCCCATGGCTTCGCGCTCGGCGGGTGACAGGGCGGCCAGCTTCAGCAGGCCCTGGGCCACCGATTCGGCGCCTTCGGGCGGCACGGTCAGGCCCGCACCGGCTTCGGCCACCGGGTCGTTGCCGGCCTCGACCGAGTGCAGCACCGCGCGGCCGGCCATCAGGTAGTCGATGAGCTTGTTGGGCGCGATGCCGAAGCGGTAGATGGGCGTGCGCTGCCAGCCGATGTAGGCGATGTCGAAGTGGCCCAGCAGCGTCGGGATCTGGGCCTTGGGGATGGGCGCGAAGAAGCGCACATTCGTCAGCCCCTCGGTCTGGACGCGCTCGGCCAGGCGCGTGGCCTCGTGGCCGCTGCCCACCAGCACGAAACTGATGGGCTGGTCGCGCAGCCTGGCGGCAGCATCGAGCAGCACGTCCAGCGCATTGGGCAGGCCCATGGAGCCTGCATAGCCGACGATGACGCGGCCGGCGGCGCGCTCGGCGTCCAGATGCGCCGCCAGGGTCGCGCCCAGTGGGGCGCTCTCGCCCTGCCATTCCTCAGGCGCAAAGCCATTGGGCACGATGCGCAGCCGCCTCAGGTCCAGGCCCCTGGATGCCATGTGCTCCTGCACGCAGGGCAGCATGGAGACGACGACGTCGGCATCGCGGTAGGCATCGGCCTCGGCCTTGCCGCACATCAGCACGAAGGGATGACGGGGCGACATGCCCGACAGCTCGATCAGCGACAGCGGCCAGAGATCGTGCACTTCGTAGACCAGCTTGGCCTTGGCGAGCTTGGCGAGCTTCTTGGCCACCCAGACGTCCATCGGATAGGTGCTGGAGGCGATGACGGCATCGGGTCGGAACTCGCGCGTCAGCCGCCAGGCGTCGGCACGCAGCTGGCGAAGGAAAGACATGATGTTGCGCAGCCGGCCCACGCCGTTGCCGGCGTACTGCGGCGTAGGCAGCCAGCGGTAGCGGATGCCGTCGATGATCTCCTCGCGCGGCACGCCCTGCATCTGCGGCTGCACCGCCCGCACATGCGAGTAGCTGGCCGCGACGATGGTGACCTCATGCCCCGCCCTGACCCATTCGCGGGCCAGGTAGTAGGGCCGGAATTCCATGCCATGCGCGGGCGAGCCGGCGTAGTGGTTGACGAGCAGGATCCTCATGCCGGGGTCAGTTCCTTGAGCCGGGTCAGGAAGCGCTGCACATGGGGCTCGAACAGGCCGTTCACCGCCACCCAGTCACGGTTGACCGCGGCGAGCTTGCCCGCGTCCAGTGCCGCCATGCGAGCTGGCAGGTCGTCCAGCGAACCGACGATCAGGCCGCGCGCGGAGTCGCCGATCAGCTCGCGATTGGCAGGAAGCTCGGACAGCAGCGGCACGCAGCCATGGGCCATGGCTTCGAGCACCGAGACCGACACTGAGTCGCTCTCGGGCAGGCTGAGGAACCAGGTCGAGCGGGCGTAGTGGCCGGCCTGGGCCGATGCATCGAGGCGGCCGACGAAGCTGACTTTGTCGGCCAGGCCGCGAGCAGCGACATCGGTCTCCAGCGCCTGGCGCAGCGAACCGTCATTGGCGACGACGAGGCGAGCCTCGGGCTGGGCCGCGGCGATGCGCGCAAACGCGTCGATGACGAGCTGCGGCCGGTAGATGGGCTCCAGGCCGCGATTGGCGAAGCACAGCCAGGGCTGCTTCTTCGCGTTCTGTTTGGGCATGGCTTCCAGGCCGAAGGGAAAGACCATGACCTCGCCGGCGCCAAGCTCGCGCATGCGCTCGGCCATGTAGACCGAGTCCGAGGTCGTGATGGCGCAGCTGCGCAGGGCCTTCTTCGTGAGCCAGCGCCAGGCGCCGCCGCGCTGGGGCGTGACGAGGATGTCGCTGCCCCAGGCCGAGCCGGCGATCTGGGCTCGCAGGCGCCAGCCCAGCTTGGCGGCCCAGGCCAGGGTGCCGTGAGAGGTCAGATAGTGGGCGTGAATCCAGTCCGGGTCCGTGTCGGCCAGCCAGGCGCCGGCCTTGGGCAGTTGCTTGATCAGCGCGACATTGCCGCCGGCGTGATCAGGCGCGGTGTTCAGCGCCAGCCGGCGCGCGTCGGGCAGCAGTTGCAGGAATTCGGGCAGGAAGCCGCGCGACGAGATGGCATGCAGTTGCACACGCGGGTTCAGCGCCCGGGCCCACTTCAGCAGGTGTGGGCTTTCGCCGTCGCCGATGAGGACGAGTTTCAGACCTCCACCCAAGCTCACGGGACGGCCTTTCCGGCCCAGGCCTCGTAGGCCTCGCGCAATTCGGGATGGCGCGCCAGCAGGGACGCATCACGCTCGCGTGTGTCGCCCACCTGGCGGGCCGGTTGGCCGGCCATGATGGCGAAGTCGGGTGCCTCGCCGCGCAGCTGCGAATAGGCGCACAGGATGGCGCCTTTGCCCAGCGTGCTGCCAGCCTCGATGAGGCTGTGCGGGCCGACAAAGCTGTAGGCACCCAGGCGAATGGGCGCCTTGCGGTAGCCCGGCAGTTCACCGCCCAGCGTGGCGAAACGTCGGCCGTTGACGCGCAGCGCGTTGTGGGTGCTGTGGGTCACGATGGAACAGAAATTGGTGATCTGCACGCCTTCCTCGATGACGAGGCCGGCGCCGGCGTCGATGAAATTGAACTGACCGATAAAGACGTGATCCGCGAGCCGCAGGCCGGCTTCGCCTTCGATGCAGGTGCTGGGCGCGATGCGCGAATGCGGCGCGCCGGCCTCGCCGAACAGCATGCGAAAGCCAAGCAGCCGCAGAAGGCGGCGACGGCAGCGGTTGAGGAAGGCGCGCATCATTCCCAGGTCCAGAGTGCCCAGAAGAAGTAACCGAAGTAGAGCAGCATCGCCGCCGACACGCCCCAGCCGGCGCCCGCCAGGCCGCCCAGCCAGAGCCCGATCGCCAGGCCGGCGATGAAAAGCACTTGGCCGACGAGGGCCAGCTTCAGCCCCCAGGCCTGGGCGCCCCAGGCCATCATGACGACGGACAGCGGTGCGGCGATGAAGTGCAGGGCCACATAAGGCGCCAGCGACCGCGCCAGCTCGCCGGCACCGCGCCATTCGGGGCCGAAGACGGTGGCGAACAGCCAGGGGCCGAAGGCCAGCAGGACCAGCATCAGCGGCAGCGCCAGGGCGGCCAGCAGCAGCAGGTTCTGGCGCACCAGCACGCGCGCTTCGGCGAGGCTGGCGGCCTGCGTCAGCCGCGGATACAGGGCCTGCGACAGCGAGCCACCGACGAGGGACGCCGGTGCCTTCAGATAGCGCAGGGCCAGGGCCCAGGCGCCGGCCTCGGGTGCGCCCAGCCAGGCCGTCAACAGCGTGATGGCCAGGGTGTCCTGCAGGGCGCCGGCAAAGGCATGGGGCGTGTTCAGCAGCGGGAAGTCGCGATGCCTGACCGCCATCTCGCGCAGCGCTTGCGGCTGCAGCAGGCCGCGCCAGCCGCCGGCAGGTGCGGGTCGGGCCTGCATCACGGCCGCCGCGGCGGTGGCCAGGGTCGCGCCGCCGATCAGACCCCAGGGGCCGGCCTGCAGCAGCCCGAAGCCGACCTGGGCCAGGGCGCCGCCGCCCCAGTGCACGACGCGGGCCCGGGCCAGGGCCGCGAATGCGCCCGCGCGGGCCGCCCACGGGGCCAGGGCCTGGCTGGCGGCGGCCGCCAGCACGATCATCGGCAGGGCTGCAGCGGCGGGGAGATCGGCCCAGAGCATCCAGGCCGCACCGACGATGACGGCCATGGCCGTCATGGCCAGCAACATGCACAGGCACAGGGCCAAGAGGGTCGCGGCGCCAGCATCGTCCTTCTCCAGGGCCAGCGCGAACTCGTAGCGGGCGCAGCCGACGACGGCCAGATTGCTGGCCACGGTCCACACCAGGGAGAACTGGCCGTACTCGGCCGGCGTGTACAGGCGTGCGATCCACGGCCCCAGCAAAAGCGGGATGGCCTGGGCCAGCGCGCTGCCGGCTAGCAAGGTGAGAGTGGCGCGCTTCAAGCTCATGGGGCGCGAGATTCTAGAATCGACGGTTCGACTGAAGGCCCGCAATGACCACGACCCCTCCGACCCCCGCTACCGACGACAACCAACTGATCGCCGAGCGCCGCGCCAAACTGGCCGCGCTGCGGGCCGCCACGGCGGTGCCCTTCCCCAACGATTTCAAGCCCCAGCACCGTGCCCAGCCCCTGCAGGCTCAGTATGGCGAGGTGCCCAACGAGGAGCTGGAGCCGCAAGCCGTCAAGGTGACGGTGGCCGGCCGCATGATGCTCAAGCGCATGATGGGCAAGGCCAGCTTCTGCACCCTGCAGGACGCCACCGGCCGCATCCAGCTGCGCGTCACCATCGACAACGTCGGGCCTGAGGTCTACGACGCCTTCAAGCACTGGGACCTGGGCGACATCCTGGGCGCCGAAGGCACGCTGATGCGCACCAAGACCGGCGAGCTGTCCGTCGCCGTCACGACGCTGCGCCTGCTGACCAAGAGCCTGCGCCCGCTGCCGGACAAGTTCCACGGCATGTCCGACCAGGAGCAGAAGTACCGCCAGCGCTATGTCGACCTGATCACCGACGAGGACGCCCGCAAGCGCTTCACGGCCCGCTCCAAGGCCGTGTCGGCCATCCGCAGCTTCATGGTCGACCATGGCTTCCTGGAAGTCGAGACGCCCATGCTCCACCCCATCCCGGGTGGCGCGAACGCCAAGCCCTTCAAGACCCACCACAACGCGCTGGACCAGGAGATGTTCCTGCGCATCGCGCCTGAGCTCTACCTGAAGCGCCTGGTGGTGGGTGGCTTCGAGCGCGTGTTCGAGATCAACCGCAACTTCCGCAACGAAGGCATCTCGGTCCGACACAACCCCGAGTTCACGATGATGGAGTTCTATGCGGCCTACTGGACGCATCACGACCAGATGGACTTCACCGAGGCCGTGCTGCGCCATGCCGCCGTCGCCGCCACCGGCAGTGCCGCCCTCACCTACGCCGGCAAGCCCGTCGCCCTGGACAAGCCCTTCGCCCGCGTGTCGGTGCGTGACTCGCTGATCCAGTTCGCCGGCCTGACCGGTGAGGAGGCCGACAACCCCGAGGTGCTGCGCGCCAAGATCGTCGCAGCCGGTGAGGAGGCCCCCGCCCGCTGGAGCCTGGCCGAGCTGCAGTTCGGCCTGTTCGAAGCCGTCGTCGAAGAGAAGCTGTGGGAGCCCACCTTCATCATCGACTATCCGGTCGAGGTCTCGCCGCTGGCGCGCGCCTCGGACGCCAACCCCAAGATCACCGAGCGCTTCGAGCTCTTCATCACCGGTCGCGAGTACGCCAACGGCTTCTCCGAGTTGAATGACGCCGAGGACCAGGCCGCGCGCTTCCACGCCCAGGTGGCCAACAAGGACGCCGGCGACGAGGAAGCGATGTTCTTCGACGCCGACTTCATCCGCGCGCTGGAATACGGCATGCCCCCGACCGGCGGCTGCGGCATCGGCATCGACCGGCTGATGATGCTGATCACCGACAGCCCGTCGATCCGCGACGTGATCTTGTTCCCGGCGTTGCGCCGAGAGGCGTGACGACGTAGGTCGCTCGGACCCGGCTCACAGCCGGGCCAGTTTCTTGAAGCGCCCATGCAGGCATCCAGCCGGCATGGGCGCTTTGCCATGAACACCGCTTTCGGCCTACCTGGAAGGCCTGCCAGTGATTCAGACACTCTCGCCGCTGTAGATTTGCAGTGGGGGCGCCGGTCTTGGTCCGCATCCGCCACAAGAGCGGAAGCCGTTGGGAGCTGAACGATGTATCAGCAGCGCATTGAAGAGAAACACCGCGAACTTGAGGACGCGCAAATCATGCTGCGGGCCGCACGCAAGGCCGCACTGGATGCCGAAGGGAGGGACCGCATATCCGGATCCCAATTGGTTGAGCTTCGGCTGGAGCTGACCCGCGCGGAGGAAAACGTCTTCTGGCTGAGTGCCGAGCTCGACGCCTTGAATGAGCTGCAGGCCGAGCATCTTGAAGCCATGCGGATTTGGTGAGCGAGCCACCCGTTCGGGTGCACTCCTCAGATGCTGCCAGGGCATCGCAAATACTGTTTTTTTATACAGTATTATTTGCCTCGAATCGTCAAGGAACTCGCGTGCGCAGCAACCACGAACCCGTCACCGATGCCGACCGGCTGCTTTCGACGTTCGGCGTGACCTTGCCGGCTGGCGCCGAGCTGGGTCGGCCCGACAGCACCGACGTCATGGCCCCGTTCATCGTCCAGGCCCCGCACCCGGTCGCCGACGCGCTGGGCGACGTCAACGTCGGCACGTGGGGGCTGCGGCCCGCCTTGGCGCAGCACATCAGCACGACCACCCAGACTCGGCACTGCCGCGTCGAAACGATGAAATCGGACCCGACCTTCCGGGAAAGCTGGTGGTCCGGCCGGCGCTGCATCGTTCCCGCGGAGCGGCTGACCGAATGGTGCTACGCCTGCGGCCGGCCTGGCCTGTGGAGCGTCCACCGCACGGACGAGCAGCCGATGGGGCTGGCAGGCCTGTGGAAGGCCTGGACGAGCCCGACGGGTGAGACGCTGCAATCGTTCTGCGTGCTGACCCTCAACGCCGAGGGGCATGACGTCTTCGATCGCCTGAAGCACCCGACGCACGAGAAGCGCATGCCGGTGATCCTGCCCGTCCAGGCTCAGCGGCAGTGGCTTCAGGGCACGGGGGCACAGGCAGAACGGCTGCTCGTTCGCTTCCCGGCCGAGCAACTGCATGCCTTCCCACTGGAGCCCGCGAGTGGGCCTTCGCGACTCGACGGGCCCGATGAAGCGGACATGTTCGCGGACGAATGGTGGGCCACCGCGCCCCAGGTGTCGCGCAAGAAGCGTCTCGTCGCGAGGCGCAAGCCGGTCGATGTGCCCGCGCCGACCACGGGCGACCTGTTCGGCTGACACTAGGCCACAGCTGCCGGCGCCTTCCCTGCAATGATCATCGCCAGCACCTCGTCCTCGGTCACATCGGCCGTGCGGCAGGTGGCGACAGGGCGGCCGTTCTTCATGACCACGCCTCGCGGCCGGAAGGTCGACCCTCAGCGCTTATCCAGCGCCTTGATCCGGGACCACGACTGCGCTTTGGATAGCGTCGTCATCTGCATCGCCCTCATGCAGGCGTCGAGCCGATGGGGGCGCTCCCGCAGGTCCTGAACGGCCTTGGTCAGGCCGGTTTCGATGCTGTCGCCATCGGCCGTCGCCGCCTTGGCGATGGCGGCGCGCAGCAGTGCCTTGGGCGGCTGCATCATGACCAGATCAATCAGGTAACGGCTGAAGACGCTGTCGTCACGCCAGCGATCCGACCAGTGATTTCGCCGCCGCCAGCACAAGTTGCAGGAGCGCTTCTCCGCGCTCTTAAAGGTACTTTTCCTTCAAGCGCGCAGCGTCCGCCACTAACTGCGTGAGCCGCTGGGACTGTTTCGCCACACAACCGGCGATGCCCTGTACGAAGGCACGCTCGACTTCGCCTTCGTAGGCGGCGTCTTCAGCCTGAGCCGTAGCCGCTGCTTCGGCAAGCTTTGCCAGCCGCTGGCCTTCCCGGCGCATCAGCTTGCGGTCGATGCCGCAGCGTGCGGCGAAGTCGGCCAAGGCGAAGGGCGACACCTCGGCGTGACTGAATACGTCGCCGTAGGCCATGGCCAGTTCAGCGTCGAGTGCGTCGTACTGCAGGACGCTCATCAGGTCGTACCAAGGCGTCGGTTCAAGGAGGCCGCCCGGGCGCACGAAGAACGAGTAATTCTTGCCGTGCGCGTCGCTGTTGCCAATCAGGAACTGGAAGAGCGCCCAACGGAGCATGGTCAGCCTGGAGGCGGCTTTGTTGGCCGTGATGTCGGCACAGCCGAACAGGCGTTCGAAGCTCACGCCGTCTCGAATGTTACGCACTGCCTCGGCGCTGCCCAGGTTGCGCTCGTACTTGTACGTCAAGGGCAGGTCGCAGGCCTGGCAGGCGTCGATGATGTGCCGGCGGAGAACCCGCGGCTGGCCGCCGACGTTCCGGACCTCGCGGTCAAAGCGCCGCACGACCAGCACGGGCCGAGGCGTGCGCAGCAACTCCACCTCGGCAGCCGGTAGGCCCATACGGCGGGCGAGCGACATGCAGAAGTGTTCATTGACCGCCAGGTGGGGCGTCGTCGGGTTGGTGGCGTCGGGTTTGAGGATGTGCGTCGACGCCAGTCGCTGCCCATTCACCAGGAAGAGGCGCCCGCCCTGGCTCAGCGGTCGGTCGAGGTAGACCAGCAGTTTGTCCTGCAGTCCTGCCACCGACATGCGCACCTTGCCATCCCACACCGTCAGCGGCACGTGCGCTCTCTCAGCGATGCGTTGGTCGAGTTCGTGCCGGGGGATTTCTCGCAAGACGGGTTCGCTCTCCGCCTGTGCCGCTGCAGCGCCGCCCGTGAACCGCAGGGCGCCCGCTGTCTCGGCGCCCAGGGCCCAGATGAGACCGAAGATGTTGCTCTTGGCCAGGCCGTTGTAGGCGACGGCCACATCCAGGGCCCTGCCTTCGGGTAACAGATGCTCGATGAAGCGCTTGACGGAAGCAGACGGGTAGTCGGCCGGCGGACGCGTCAGGGGCAGGGCCGGCGACAGGGGGAAGGACTGCGTGTCAGCAACCCAAGGCTCGACATAGCTCAGACTCCAGCGGTCGTCGCGACCCTCATGTTCGATAGTCGCAACTCGGGTCTCTTCCGCCCAGACATGCAGCGCGTGGGCCATGCTTGCCGCCTCACGCCTCGCGGTGGCTCGCGGGCGCCGACGGGCTGTTTGTGGCAGCCTCGCGGGCCCAAGGGTGCTCTTTGGGCAGCACCATCAGCGCCAGGCCCAGACCGTCGAGCACGGTCATCGCCTTGTCCAGGCGCACCGACCCTTGGCCGTTCTCGAGCCGGGACATCAGATCCACCGATACGCCAAGCAGACCGGCGGCATCGTCGATGCGCAGCGACTGCGACTTGCGGCGCTCGCGCACAATCGGGCCCAGCTCTGGGGCTGACTTCAGCAGGGTCGGGTGGCGGCGGGACGCATCAGTCATTTCGGAGTTTCAGTTACTTCGATCTTGAGCAGAAGCTTTCAGAGTCAATTTCTGCTTTTCCGAAATTGTAGCCAAACACTGCAAATCAACAGCGAGAATTTCGTCAAATCAGAAATTCAGCGCCATTCCGGTCGTTCTGGCGTTGTGCGTCAGCGGCTGGGCCCTGAACGTTCCGCCAGCGCCCGGACGGTAGCGTGGCCGACTCGCCCATTGAGGCCCAAGCTGTTTCGAGTGCCTCGACGGCTCGCGGAGCACTCGGCACGCTCATAGGGCGTCCGGGTCACCCTCAGGTGACGCAGTCGCATTGCTTGCGCAGGTCGACAGTCTGACGACAAGGCTTCGGCCCGGCGTTGGCCGGCGAAGCAACGTCGTAACGCGGTCGGTTTGTTTCTCATTCTGTTCGTAATCGACCGATTGAACAAAATGAGAAACAACGATCACTGAGTGACGGGCGCCTTGCCTGCAATGATCATTGCCAGCACCTCGTCCTCGGTCACATCCTGCGTACGGCAGGTGGCCACGGGCCGGCCGTTCTTCATGACCATCAGTCGGCTGGACAACGCGAACACGTCCGGCATGTCGTGGGTGACCAGCAGGATGCCCACGCCCTCGGCGCTCAGCCGCCGGATCAGGTCGTGCACCATGGCCGTCTCGGCGGGGCCGAGAGCCGCGCAAGGCTCGTCCATGATCAGCACACGGGCCTTGAACTGCAGGGCCCGCGCGATGGCCACGACCTGACGCTGGCCGCCCGACAGGGACATCACCGGGTCGGCGATGTTCTTGAAGTTGGGGTTCAGCCGGGCGAACAGCGGCACGGCGGCGGCGCGCATGGCGGCGTCGTCGAGCAGGCCCAGGCGGGTGCGCATTTCGCGGCCGAGGAAGAGGTTGGCGACCGAGTCGAGGTTGTCGGCCAGGGCCAGCTTCTGGTGGATGGTCTCGATGCCGACGGCGCGGGAATCGGCCGGGCTCGCGAACTTCACAGGCTGGCCGTTCAGCAGCAACTCGCCACCGTCGAAAGGCAGCGCGCCCGCCAGCATCTGCATCAGCGTGGACTTGCCGGCACCGTTGTGGCCCAGCACGGCCAGCACCTCGCCGGGCGCCAGGCTCAAGCTGACGCCGTCGACCGCATGCACGCCGCCAAAGGATTTGCGCGCCTCGCGCACTTCAAGCAAAGCGCTCATTTCTGCACCACACGGTCAAACACAACGGCGGCCACCAGCACCTGGCCGAGCACGACCATGCGCCAGCCTATGGCCACATCGGTCAGCAGCAGACCGCTGTCGATGCTCTGGATGATGAGGGCGCCCAGCACCGTGCCGCCGACGCTGCCGCTGCCACCGGCCAGGCTGACGCCGCCGATGACGGCCGCCGCGATGACGGTCAGCTCCATGCCCGTGCCCATCGAGTTGGTGCCGGCATTCAGGCGCGCCATCGCGACGATGGCGGCCAGCGCGACGAGCGCGGCCAGCAGCAGATTGAGCTGGATCATCACGCGCCGCACCGGAATACCGGCCAGGCGCGCGGCATCGGGATTGCCGCCAATGGCATAGACGTAGCGGCCAAAGCGCGTGTGCTTGGCGATGAAGCCC
>CBHWBD010000008.1:0-63188 GCA_966111775.1 uncultured Comamonadaceae bacterium
ACAAGGCTTCGTCCCTATATGCAATTGCCGCCTTTTTCCACCATCGCCTCGCCGCGACGCCCGCGCTGCTCCGCTGCGTGGCCCACTGGGCTCGGCCTTGTGCCTTTCCTGCCTCTTGAAGCCGCCTCCGGGCGGCTTCTCTCTTGCGATCGATGGACCGCATTCATGCAGCCTTGATCAAGCCGTTGGCCGGGCAGCCCGGCATGAATCGGCGCCCCCTCGGGGGCTGAGGACGGACACGTGGCGCCCAGTGGGCGCGATGCGCCTGCCGAAGTGCTGCGGCCCAAGCCGCAGCGCGGTCTGCAAGACCGCCCGTGTACCCACGGGCGAGAGGCCACCGACTCTGCCGCAGTTTGTCCGCCACGCCTGCAGTTCATCCGCCCCGGCTCGCGCTTGATCGCAGCGCCCTGGAAGCAACCGCCTCCATTGCCGAAACTGACTCCATCGAACCAGCAATCACGCTTCTCGAATCCCAGCAAAACGGAGTCCATCATGAGCCTGCAAACCGTCTTCACCGCCACCGTCCTGGCCTTCTCCGCCGTCGCCGTCCAGGCCGCCCCCCAACCCACCGTCAAGCTGGAACGCGTCGTCGTCACCGGCAAGGCCGTCCGTGAAGTGGCTCAACTGCCGCGCGTCGTCGTGACGGGCTATGCCCAGCGCGAAGTCGCCCAGTTGCCCCGCGTCGTCGTCACCGGCTACAGCGAAGCCACCACCCTGGCCCGCCAGACCCTGGCCGCTGCCAAGGCCAACGTCAAGCGCGGCTGAACAAGGCGTCGTCTGAACATGCGCATGACGCTTTTGATTGCCATCGCCACCGAGCCGAGTCGCCAGCGCTGCTGAGCAGCGTGGCCGACTCGGCTCGGTTCATTTCAGGATCTCCAGCAGCCGCGCGCGGTCGAAGCCGATGACGCGCTGGCCGCGCACGATGAGGGTGGGCGTGCCGATGCCGCCCTGGGCCTGGTAGTCCGCCAGGCATTGCGAATCCCGCTCGATGAAGCATTCCTGGAAAGGGATGCCCTCCTGCGTCATCCAGCGCCGCGCGGCCAGGCAATAGGGGCAGGTCTCGGACGAGATCATGCGGATGTCGCCCGGTTTCACGCGCTGCACCAGCCCCTCATCATCCCGGCCCGCCACATGCTCGCGCCAGGCGGCCGAGGCCAGCCAGGTCACGCCGACAACCACGAGCAGGGAGAGGGGAGGCCACTTCATGCGCCCATGCTAGGCGTCTCTCAATACACCTCGGGCACGACGATGCTTTCGGGCACCGGGTGGCGGATGTAGTCCTCGCGGCGCTCGCGGGCGGGCAGCTCGATGTCGGCGTGCTCCACCTCCTGGTAGGGCATCTGGCCCAGCAGGTGCTGGATGCAGTTCAGCCGCGCGCGCTTCTTGTCGTCGGCCTTGACGACCCACCACGGCGACTCGGGCGTGTGTGTGCGCTCCAGCATCACCTCCTTGGCCCGGGTGTACTCCTCCCAGCGCCGGCGCGACTCCAGGTCCATGGGGCTGAGCTTCCACTGCTTGAGCGGATCGTGGATGCGGCCCAGGAAGCGCACCCGCTGCTCGTCGTCGCTGATCGAGAACCAGTACTTGATGAGCTGGATGCCCGAGCGCTGCAGCATGCGTTCGAACTCGGGCGCGGAGCGGAAGAACTCCTCGTACTGCTCGTCGGTGCAGAAGCCCATCACGCGCTCGACGCCGGCGCGGTTGTACCAGCTGCGGTCGAACAGCACGATCTCGCCGGCCGCCGGCAGATGCGACACATAGCGCTGGAAATACCACTGCGTGCGCTCGCGGTCATTGGGCGCCGGCAGCGCGGCAACGCGGCAGACGCGCGGGTTCAGGCGCTGCGTGATGCGCTTGATGACGCCGCCCTTGCCCGCCGCGTCGCGGCCCTCGAACAGGATGACGACCTTGTGGCCCGTGTGCTGCACCCAGTCCTGCAGCTTGACGAGTTCGCTCTGCAGCCGGAACAACTCGCGGAAGTAGCGCTTGCGCTCCAGCCCGGCCTCGGCCTGCGCATCGCTGGCCATGACGCCGTAGCTCTGGTCCTCGAGCTCGAGTTCCAGCTCCTCGTCCAGATCGTCCTGCAGGTCGCGGTGGATGCGCTGCACCAGTTCGTCATCGATAGGGCTCACGGGGGCTCCCGGCCGCGACAGCGGCTGCAGGCCGCCAGCCTAGGCCCGCGCCGTGGCGGGCCTGTGACAAACCCGCACTTGACGACGACGTTTACAGGCGTAATCATTCGCCATCGTTTACACACGTAATCATGAACAAGACGCCCCCACCCATCAGCGACGCCGAGGCGCAGGTCATGCGCCAGCTCTGGCAGCGGTCGCCCCAGGCCGCCGACGAGATCGCCGCGGCCCTCGGCCCCCAGCAGGGCTGGGCCCTGGCCACCGTCAAGACCCTGCTGAACCGGCTGCTGAAGAAGGGCGCCGTGACGGCCGAACGCGACGGCCGGCGCTTTCTGTACGCGCCGGCCGTGCCGGAAGACGCCTGGGTGGCGGACACCGGCCTGTCGCTGATCGACCGCCTGTTCGGTGGTCGCCTGGCGCCGCTGGTGGCGCAGTTCGCCTCGGAGCGCAAGCTCAGCGACGATGATCTCGCCGCCCTGAAGGCCCTGCTGAAGGAGCAGGAGCGTGGCTGACGGCACCTGGCTCGCCCCGCTGCTCCAGCAAGGCCTGCTGCTGACGGCGGCCGTGCTGTTGCTCGGCCTGGCCCGGCCGCTGCTGAAGCGCCACGGCGCTGGCGCGGTCTACACCGCCTGGCTGCTGGTGCCGGCCCTGCTGCTGACGCCGGTCCTGCCGCGGCCGACGCTGCAGCAGGAGCCGCTGCCCCTCGTGCTCGGCGCGGCCGGCATCGGCCCGCATGCCGCCCTGCCCGCATGGACCGCACCGGCGCCGGCCCAGGGCTCGATCTGGCTCGCGCTGTGGCTGGCCGGCGTGGCCTTGTCGCTGGCCTTGCAGTTGGGCAGCCAATGGCGGCTGCAGCGCCATGGCAGCCGCCTTCCCGCCGGCCACAGCCCCGCGTTGATCGGCCTGCTGCGGCCGCGCGTGCTGCTGCCGGCCGACTTCGAGGCGCGCTTCGGCAGCAGGGAGCGCGCGCTGATCCTCGCGCACGAGGAAGTGCACCGCCGCCGCCACGACAACCTGTGGAATCTGCTCGCCGGCCTGTTGCTGGCCTTGCATTGGTGGAACCCGCTGGCACGCTGGGCCTGGCGGCGCATGCAGGCCGATCAGGAGCTGGCCTGCGATGCCGTCGTCCTCGCTGCCCGCCCCGGCGAACGCTCTGCCTACACCCGCGCCCTGCTGCTGGCCCACGGCCTGGATGCGCAAGCCGCGCCTCTGGCCAGCCGCTGGGGTGCCCGCCATCCCCTCATCGAAAGGATCGCCATGTTGAACCGCCTCCGCACCGCCACCACACGCAGCCGCCACGCCCTGGCCGCCTCGCTGCTGATCCTGACCGGCCTGGTCTACGCCGCCCAGGCCGCGGATGTACCGGCGCCCCGTGAGTACGAAGCCGCCACCGTCGACCTGCAATGGCAGGACGCCCAGGGCCACATCCAGGGCCACTGGCCCGTCACCCTGCCCTGGCATTTCTTCGTCACCCACCAGCCTCTCGTCTTCTCGCCGCCGTCGACGGACCACAGCGTGGAAGTCGTCCTGCGCGGCAGCCAGCTGCCGGATGGCGGCAGGCAGCTCACCGCCTCGCTGCGTGACTTGAAAACCCAGGAGGCACTGACCGCCGAGCAGGCCCTGGCCGAGGGCGCGGCCGCCGGCGCCGAAGTCGTCGCACCGGCGCGAACCGGCAGCGGTCGCCTGACGTTCAAGTTCCTGAAGTCATGAGCGAACTGCTGCTGGCCTCGCTGCTGCGCCAGGCCCTGCTTCTCAGCGCGGCCATCCTGCTGCTGTGGGCCGTGCGTCGGCCGCTGCTGCGACTTGGCGCCACGGCCGCCTATGCGTCCTGGCTGCTGCTGCCGCTGCTGCTGTTGACGCCGGCCCTGCCGCGCCCAACCCTGGAGCCTCTGCAAGTGGTTCTGCAGGCCGCGGCTGCCCCCGAACTGCCCGCCCTGCCATCGCTGGCAGCGCCGACGTCGAGCAGCGCGGCCATCTGGCTGTCGCTCTGGCTGGCCGGCACGGTGCTGGTCTCGGCCGTGCAGGTGCACAGGCAATGGCGGCTGCTGCGCCTCGGCGAAACCCTGCCCGTCGGCAGCAGCCCCGCCCTGGTCGGCCTGCTGCGGCCCCGCGTCGCCTTGCCGGCGGACTTCGAGCAACGCTTTTCACCGGCCGAACGCGATCTCATCCTGGCCCATGAGCAGGTGCACCGCGAGCGCCAGGACAACCTCTGGAACCTGCTCGCCTGCCTGCTGACGGCCCTGCACTGGTGGAACCCGCTGGCCTGGTGGGCCGCGCGGCGCATGCAGGCCGACCAGGAACTGGCCTGCGACGCCTCCGTGCTCGCCGGCCATCCGGGCAGCCGCCCGACCTATACCCAGGCGCTGATGACAGCGCATGACCTCGTGCCCCCACGCGCGCCGCTGGCAAGCCGCTGGGGCAGTTCCCACCCTCTCGTCGAAAGGATTGCCATGTTGAACCGTCCCCACACCCTGCCCCGCCGCGGCGCGGCTGCACTGGCTCTCGCACTGCTGGGCGTCGCCGGCCTGGCCTATGCCGCACAGACGGCGCCCCAGGCCGCCAGCGCCGCGGCGGCGGCTGAGCAGCAGAAGGTCGAAATCCGCCTGGACGTGACCTCCGGTGAATTCAAGGCCAAGCCGCGCTTGATCATGACGCTGGGTGAGCGCAGCAGCCTGCAATGGGGCGGCACGGCGGCCCAGAGCTGGCGGCTGGACTTCACCGTCACCCGCACCGGCGACGGCAAGCTGCAGGTACTGACCCAGCCCAGCTACGGCGGCAAGGCCGTGGGCGAGCACACCGGCGTGATGGCCTCCGGCAAGAGCTTCGACCAACGCATCGGCGGCAGCGACGGCGTGCCGGTGCTGCAGATGACGCGGGTCGTCACCCTGCTGCCGGCCGACTTCAAGATGCCCACACAGGAATCCAAGCCGCGCAGCTGACGCGGCAAGCTCGCGAGAGGCCCAGTAAAGTTCCGCCTCCCGAATCCGCCCTTCCCTCTTCGATGAGCCTTGCCGACGTGCGCGCGGCGCTGGATGCCGAGCTGTCGGCCACGCCCGAGTATTACGACTTCAAGGTGCTGAGGAGCGAGCGCGAAGGCACTCTTTGGCGGGTCACGCTGGAGCCGGGCTATGTGTTCGCCGAGGGCCAGCGCCCGGGCGCCGCGTCGGCGCAGGCCCCGCTCGACGACAGCCTGGACGGCGCCAGCGCCTGGTGGGGTGCGCCGGTCAAGGGCGGCGCCAGCGTGCTGGCGGTCGTGGCCGAGGACGACCAGCTGGTGCTGCAGAACGCCAGCAGCCCGCCGCCCCCAGCCGGGGCGCTGATCCGCCTGTACCCGACCCGCTTCCTGAAGGCCGTCGCCGAGGCCTGGTGGGACACGCCCTGGGCCGAGCAGGCCTTGGCCTGCCTGCCCGACCTGGGCCGGCCGCAAACCGTCCATGACGCGCCTGCGTTGACCGGCTCACCTTTTCGCTGGCTGCGCACGGCCCAGCGCGAGGCCCTGGCCCTGGTGAACCACAGCAGCGCCTTCCTGTGGGGCCCGCCCGGCACCGGCAAGACGACGACCCTCGGCGTGTTGCTGGCCGAGTACCTGGACAGCCGGCCGTCGGCACGGGTGCTGCTGCTGTCCACGACCAACCATGCCGTCGACCTCGCCACCCTGGCGGTCGACAAGGCCTTGCAGAAGGGCCGGCGCGAGCACTGCCGCCCGCTGGTGCAGCGCCTGGGCACGCGCTTCGACGCGGACGCCTATGCCGGGCGCGAGCACCTGATCCCGACGGACGACGCCGGCCTGATCGCGCGCCTGGCACGGGCCGAAAGCGCGCGGCCGTCGGCGCGTGACGCCGTTGCGCTGAAGGCCTGGGCCGACCGCGTCGCGGCACTGCGCGACGAACTGCGGGCGGCCTCGCTGAAGGTGCTCAGGCGCTGCCGCCTCGCCGCCATGACGACGACGCGGGCGGCTTTCACGCTGAAGTCGCTGCGCGAGCCGAAGCCCGACGGCGAGCCGCCCTTCGACCTCATCGTGTTCGACGAGGCCAGCCAGGTCAGCCTGGCCCATGCACTGGCCCTGATGCCGCTGGGTCGCGCACGGCTGTTCGCGGGCGATCCGCAGCAGCTGTCGCCGGTGCAGCGCAGCGAAGACCGTGGGGCCCGCCGCTGGCTGGGTCGCTCGGCCTTCGCCGAGATGCCGCGTGCCGGGGCTTCGATCGCGCTGCTGGATGAGCAATCGCGCATGGCTGCGCCCATCGGTGATCTCGTCAGCGAGCTGTTCTACGACGGTGCGCTGCGTGTGGCGGCCGACACGTCGGCCGATTGGAAGGCTGCGCGACAGCGCGCCTTGCGCGGCATCGCCGCCGACGACCATGTGCATCTGCGGCGCATCCGGCGCGACGGTGGCTGGTCGGCCGCTCACCGCGGTCCGGTGCGACGCGAGTCGGCCGAGGCGATCGCCGAGCTGATCGCCGGTGCCCTGGGCGATGGCCACTGGCAGGCTGAAGAGCTGATCGTGCTGACGCCCTTCCGGGCCCAGCGGGCGCTGATCCGCGAGTGCCTGCGTGCGCGGGGCCTGCCCGAATCACTGCGGGTCAGCACGGTGCACCGTGCCCAGGGCAGCGAGGCGCCCGTCGTGCTCTTCGACCCGGCCGATGGGGCCCAGCCCTTCCTGCAGGGCGAGGAGGCGCAGCGGCTGCTCAACGTCGCGCTGAGCCGCGCCCAGGCCAAGCTGGTGCTGTTCGTTTCAGGCGCCGACGCGGCGGGCGCCTTTCTCGCGCCCCTGGTGCAGAAGCTGCGGCTGGCAGAAGACGATCGTGCCGCCCAGCCGCTGATCGATCTGGCGCGCGAGCCGGGCTTCCCGGCCAATGCCGTCGGCCGCCGTGTGACGGCGGGACGGCATGTCGGCGACGTGACGCGCGTCAGCGCCGACGGTCTTCAGTTCTGGCTGATCAACGCCGGCACCGGCGCGCAGCAGGTTTTCGACGTCGAGTTCTGGCGAAACCGGGCGCTTACACCGCCGCCGTGACGACGATCTCGACCTTCCACTCCGGCCGCGCCAGGCCGGCGATGACGGTGGCGCGCGGCGGGGTGTGGCCGGCGGCCACCCAGGCGTCCCAGGCGGCGTTCATGCCGGGGAAGTCGGCGCGGTCGGCCAGGTAGATCTGGGCGCGCAGGATGCGGCTCTTGTCGGTGCCTGCGCGCGCCAGCAGCTTGTCGATGGCGGCCAGCACCTGGGCCGTCTGGCCGGTGATGTCGGCGCTGGCGTCCTCGGGCACCTGGCCAGCCAGATAGGCGACGCCGTTGTAGACGGCCATCTCGGACAGACGGGCACCGATGTCGAAGCGTTCAACGGGGGTGGAGGCGGTCATGATTTCTTCCGGGCGGTTTTCGAGGAGGTGGATTTGACGGCTGCCGCTGCAGCGCCGGCCTTCTGGCCGAGCTTGCTCTCGGTACCGGCCAGCAGCTTCTTGATGTTGGCCGAATGGCGCCACACCAGCAGCAAGCCCATGATGATCAGGGCCAGCGCGGTCGGTCCGGCTTCCCAAATGAGCAACTGATACATCGGCGCAAAGGCGGCCGACACGATGGCGGCCAGTGACGAATAGCGGCTGAACCAGGCAATGATGAGCCAGGTCGCCAGCGTCGCCACCCCCAGCAACGGGTTGAGGCCGAAGATCACGCCGGCCGCCGTGGCCACGCCCTTGCCGCCCTGGAAGCGGAAGAACACCGGCCACAGATGGCCGAGGAAGGCGCCCAGGCCCACCAGGGCCGCGGTGCCCTCGCCCAGCCCGTAACGCGGGCCCCAGATGGCAACGGCCAGCACGGGCAGATAGCCCTTGAGCGCATCGAAGACCAGGGTCAGGATGGCCGCGGCCTTGTTGCCCGAGCGCAGCACATTGGTGGCCCCGGGATTGCCCGAGCCATAGGAGCGCGGGTCGGACAGGCCCATGGCGCGGCTGACGATGACGGCGAAGGACAGCGAGCCGATCAGGTAGCCGGCAAAGGCGGCGAGGAGAGGGAGAACGGTTTGCATGGGGCGCGATTGTCGGCCAGGTCTCGGCGACCGAAGCCCGGCAAAACCAGTGGCGTCAACTGCCGAAATACGGCCCGTCGCCTCGGCCTACCGCGAAGCCAGTCTGCGGTTCCTCGACGACAACGCGCCCGCTCAGATTTTCCAAAAGGAATCCGATCACCAGCGCCTCCGCCTTGGGTTTCCATTGCGGCCGAGCCTCGCACCAACTACCGTCGTGCCGAATGAAGCGATAGGTCCGATGGCCGGAAGGGCCGTAGATGACGAGATGTGCAACCTGCGCCACTGGCATCACGAAGTCTCTGGCTCCCTTGTCACCCTGACGGATCGTGACCATTCCATCGGCCAGATGTACCAGCGGCCGACCATACGGCCCATGGCGACGCGTCTCGAGCAAGGACCTCACGCCGAAGCCGGCAGCCAGGCCACTCAAGACGCCGAAGCTCATCCACGGACCGCCTCGGCTGAGCGTGATCAACATGCCGGCCACCACACCGCCGACAAGCAGCAGCGCATTCACCCACGTTGGCGGCAACGGCTGATAGACACCGCGCACATCTTTCACCAACTCAGGAAACAGCAGGCGCATCACCCATCCCTCCATGGGATGGCGAGCATAGCTTTGCTACGTCGCGCTCAACGTAGGGCCAGGCTCTCGACCTGAAGCATCGTACCGCTCGCCCGCAAACAAAAAGGCCCCGCATCGCGGGGCCTCTGCCAATCAGAGGTCGTGCTCAGACGCGGCGGCGACGGACCACGCCACCGAGGCCCAGCAAGGCAGCGCCGACCAGCAGCGCAGAGGCCGGCTCGGGCACGTTGTTGCCGTTGGGGTCACCAATGCTTGCGCCGGCAAGGCACAGGCGGTCGACGTGGTTGCCTTCGTCCAGGAACAGGCAGCCCTTCGTGTCGACGGCCACATAGTCGCCACGGTCAGCGCCGCCGGGGGACGAGCCCGTCGCCAGCTTGATCATCGTGCTGGAGGCGAAGTCCCACAGGTCGACGTCACCGTTGTTGTTGTTGATGATCAGGTCGCCGTTCAGCGCGCCGCCGATGATGACGCCGGTGCCGTCGGCACTGGAGCCGGGCACGGAGATGAAGGCGCCTGCCGGTGCACCGGTGGCGATGTTGTAACCCTGGATGCCACCCGACACCTCGACATAGGCGGTCAAGCCGTCCGGCGAGACGGTCACGCCGTCACCGAAGACGCCATTGATGACGCGGAAGCTGCCGGTGCCGCCGGCGGCCAGCGGATCGATGTCGATCAGGCCCGCGAAGCTGGTCGCGATGATGTGGCCATTGGGCGCGCCCCACATGCCCAGATAGGGATTGGTCGACACGCCGCTCAGCACATGATCGACGCTGCCGTCGTCCTTGAACTGGACGAACTGGCTGTTGTGGGCGCCATAGGCCAGGCCGCCGGCACGGGCATAGGCCGCGGTGCTCGAGTTGCTGCTCGCCGTGCCGATGGCCGAGCCCGTCGTCTGACCGTCGGTATTGTTGAAGACGTAGCGCGTGCTGCTGACGGACACCAGCACATTGCCGTTGCCGGTCACCGCGATGCCGAACGGGCCGCTGCAGCAGCCGCCACCGGTGATGTTGCTGAAGTCCGCGAAGGTCGTCAGCGTGAAGCCGTTGCTGGTTCCCTGGGCGGTCAGGGTCAGGCCTGCCTGGGCAGGGCCGGCGAGCGTCAGGGCGGCGGCGGCGACGCCCCAGATCGCCGCGATACGGGTGAGCAGTCTCATGGTGTTTCCCTTGGTTGAAGTGATCACACCAACGCCTCCGCATATTTCGGGCCATGCATCACAAGTGATTGATAGCCCTGAATTTCTTCGAACTAGGGGGGTCATTTGACCCGGCAGCCTGTAACGTTTACCGACAGGGAAAGCTTGCTGGAAGCCTTCTTCCGCGATGCCAGACAAGCGCCCATCGGCCGCGCCGGCGAGGCAGGCTCAGTTCGCGCAGCTCACGGGCTTGGCTCCCAGCAACTCGGTCAGGACCCGGGGGGCAATGCCGACCAGGTAGCCGCGCCGGCCGCCGTTGATGCAGATCTTGTCCAGCTCGAGGATGGACGCCTCGACGAACACCGGCATGGCCTTGCGCACGCCGAAGGGCGAGGTTCCGCCCACCTGGTAGCCGCTGTGGCGCTGGGCCACCTCGGGCTTGCAGGGCTCGACCTTCTTGCAGGGGATCTGCCGCGCCAGCTCCTTCAGGCTGACCGTGCGGTCGCCATGCATCAGCACGATCAGCGGCTCGGCCTTCTCGTCCTGCATGACCAGGGTCTTCACGACGGCATGCTCGTCCACACCCAGTTGCTTGGACGACTCGGACGTGCCGCCATGCTCGACGTAGTCGTAGACATGTTCCGTGAACACGACACCGGCGCGCTTCAGGGCCTGGGTGGCCGGGGTCTCGCTGACATGGCTGCTCTTCTTGCTCATGAGCGGCATTGTCGCGGCCGCGCCCGGCCGGCCCGCCTCACTTGGGGTCGGAACCGAGCTGCCAGACGCGCAGCAGCCGCTCATAGGGAATGGTCAGGCCGGGGGGCTTCTCGTTGGTGAGCCGCGGCTGGGCGGCGCCGGCCAGCGCGGCCCAGTCCGGGCGCTCGGCCGCCAGTTGAGGCGCGCAGGGGCTGACCTGGCTGCGCTCCAGCTGGCCCAGGGTCCGGTCCATGGCGGCGGCGAGGGCGTCCATGGCCTGCTGGGGCGAGAGCTTGCCCTCGGTGGCCTGGCCGATGTGCTGCCACCACAGCTCGGCCAGGGCGGGATAGTCGGGCACGTTGGGGCCGGTCGGCGTCCAGTAGATGCGCGACGGGCTGCGGTAGAACTCCACCAGGCCGCCCAGCCGCGGCGCCAGCTCGGTCAGGGCCCGAGAGCGGATGTCGCTCTCGCGGATGAAGGTCAGGCCCTCCAGCGTCTTCTTCAGCGACACCGTCTTGCAGACGCAGAACTGCGCATACAGCCAGGCCATGCGGCGGCGCTCCTGCGGGGTGTGGCGCAGCAGCGTCCAGGAGCCGACGTCCTGGTAGCCGCGCTGCATGCCTTCGCGCCAGTAGGCGCCGTGGGGCGAGGGGGCGACGCGCCACTTGGGCCGGCCATCGGCATGGTTCACCGACAGGCCGCTCTTGAGCATGGAGGCGGTGAAGGCCGTGTACCAGAAGATCTGCTGCGCGATGCTGCCCTGGCCGGGCACCGGGCCGGCCTGGTTGAAATCCAGCTCCACCGCGCCCGGCGGCGCGAAGCGGCGCATCCAGTTGAGGTAGCGGTCCAGCGCATAGACGGCGGCCGGGCTGTTGGCGCCGCCGCCTCGCGTCACGCTGGCGCCGACCGGACGGCAGCCCTCCATGCGGATGCCCCACTCGTCCACCGGCAAGCCGTTCGGATAGCCGGGGCTGCCCTGGCCGGCCATGGACAGCCAGGCGTCGGTGAAGCGCCAGCCCAGCGAGGGATCGCGCTTGCCGTAGTCCATATGGCCCCAGACGCGGTGGCCGTCGAGCTGCTTCACGTCGTCGGTGAAGAACTCGGCGATGTCCTCGTAGGCCGACCAGTTCAGCGGCACGCCCAGGGCATAGCCATAGCGACGGGCGAAGCGCTGCTGCAGGTCGGGGCGGCTGAACCAGTCGTGACGGAACCAGTAGAGGTTGGCGAACTGCTGGTCGGGCAGCTGGTAGAGGTCGCCGCTCGGCGCCGTCGTGAAAGCCAGGCCGATGAAGTCCTTCAGGTCCAGCGTGGGCAGGGTCTGGGCACGGCCCTCGCCCTTCATCCAGTCGCTCAGCACGACGGTGGCGCCGTAGCGCCAGTGCGTGCCGATCAGGTCGCTGTCGTTGACATAGGCGTCGTAATGCTGCCGACCGGTCAGCATCTGGTCGTGGATGCGCCTCACCAGGTCGCCTTCCGGGATGAGCTCGTGCTGGACCTGGATGCCGGTCAGTTCACTGAAGGCCGTCGCCAGGACCTTGGATTCCCAGGCGTGGGTGTCGAGGATTTCCGAGACCACCTTGATGCGCTGGCCGCGGAAGGGCTGGGCGGCCTGGATGAACCAGGCCAGCTCGGCCCGCTGGGCGCTGCGCGACAAGGTCGACGGCTGGAACATGTCCAGCCAATGCTCCAGCGCGTCGCCACCCGAACGCGCCGGCGCCGCCAGCGCTGGCAGCACCGACGGCACCAAGGCCGGCAGCAGCGCCCGGCGCGTCAACCCGGCCATTGCACACCCCTCAACGTTTCCGCGGGGATGCCATAACTCTCCAGCAGCGCGGCATAGGCCGGACCTTGCTTGTACTTGCGCAAGGCCTCGCCGAAGCGCCGCGCCAGCGCTTCGTGGCCCTGGCGCCGCGAGAAGCACACATAGAGCTGACCCGGCGCGATGGGCGTCGGGTCGGCGCCCAGTTGGGCGCGCCAGTTCTCGCGGCGGATCAGGTGCTCGGCCACGCCGGCATGCACCAGGGCCAGGTCGACGCGGCCGGCCAGCAGCATGCGCAGGCATTGCTCATGCGTGTTCACCGCCTGGCGATGGAAATACGGCGCCGCATTGAAATCCGGCGGCAGGCTGTAGCCGGCCACCACGGCCACGCTCTTGCCCTTGAGCGTGAACAGGCCGTCGAAGACGAAGGGCTGGCCGCGGCGGAAATACAGCCGGCTGTAGGAGGCACTCAGCGGCTCGTCCGGAAAGGCCAGCAGTTCCTCGCGCTCGTTCAGGTCGCCGCGCGTGCCGCCAATCACCGCATCGAGCTCGCCCTGGGCCACGTCCCGCAGGGCGCGCTTCCACGGCATGACCAGCAGTTCGGCGCCGAATCCCAGCCCGTCGAGCACGGGCCGGACCACCTCCCAGTCCAGGCCCTTGGGCTGCCCGTTCTCCACATGGCTGAACGGCGGGAAGTTCTCCGCGGCCAGACGCAGCACGGGCCGGGCGGCCCCCACTGCGTGGGGCGCTGCCAGGGAGGCAAGCATCAAGGCTCGGCGCTGGAGCATGTCGACAAGGTGGAGTGACGCCGCAGCATACGGCCGGGGAACAGGTGGCCACACCACCCGAGTGCGTCAGGTCTTGCCCGGATGCCATGGCGACGCATGACCCGCTCGCGCTCGCTTCTCATCGCTTGGCGGCAACAATTTATTGTTTTACAGTAAGTTTTCCCGTTTCAAAAAGACCACCCATGCCCGACTCCTTCTCCGCCGACGGCCTGCGGCGCATCCGCCGCTTGGCCTGGGTCGTGCGGCTGCTCTGCCTGCTCGGCGTGGTGGTCATCGGCACCCTGCCCTTCATCTTCTGGGCCGACGCGGTCTGGGTGGCCGAGGTGGCAGCGCGCACCTGGAGCCTCCCCAAGGTGCAGCTCGACCTGGGCGCCCGGCTGTGGGGGCTGGCGGCATCGATGCTGCCCACCCTAGCCAGCCTGTTTGCCCTGTGGCAGATGTGGTCGCTGTTCGGCTGCTTTGCCGAGGGCGAGCTGCTGGCGCGCCGGCCGGCCCAGCATCTGCGTCGGCTGGGTTTCGGCCTGTGCTGCCTGGCCGCTGCCCAGCCCTTGAGCCACACCCTGGCCATCCTCGCGCTGACCTGGGGCAACCCGGTCGGCGAGCGCCAGCTCTGGTTCGGCCTGTCGGGCGACCACTACCTCGCCCTGCTCTTCGGCCTGCTGCTGCTGGCGCTGGCCCAGGTCCTGCACGAAGCCGCCCGCGTCGCCGACGAAAACGCCGAATTTGTATGAGCCCCTCGTCCAAGGACTACCTTGGCCGGCCCCCCGAGGGGGCGGCGATGCTTGCGGCATTGAGCCGCAAGCACATCGCCCTACGCGGGCCGGCTAGGGAGCGGCCCGGCGCTCGGCCCGCAACACCCTCACGGCCATGCGTGAAGGAGCGGTTCGCATGCCGGTGATCGTCACCCTCGACGTCATGCTCGCGCGCCGCAAGATGCGGTCGCGCGAGCTGGCCGAGCGCGTGGGCATCACCGAAGCCAACCTGTCCCTGCTCAAGAGCGGCAAGGTGCGGGGCGTGCGCTTCGACACCTTGTCGCGCATCTGCGAAGTCCTGCAGTGCCAGCCCGGCGACCTGCTCGCCTGGGAGCCCGGCCCCGAATCTCCCGACGAAACGACACCCTGATCCATGCGCTTCCTGCTTGCCTGCCTGCTGACCGTGGCCGCGACCGCCCATGCCCAGACCGAAGTCCTGCCCGCCGTGAAGACGGAACTCAAGCGTGACGGCGGCGTGCTGCCCTATGGCCAGATCAACAGCCTGCTGACCAAGCTCAGGCAGCATGGCGAAGGTCTGTTCCGCATGGACTTCAAGGTCGACACCGAGAAGACCAAGATGGCGCTGCCCGACATCCGCATGGCGGTGCGCAGCGACGATGCGGACTACCCGCTGAAGATCGACGGCGAGGGCCGCTTCGACCTGCCGCTGCTGCCCGAGGCCGAGGCCAAGACGGCCGACCTGGCCACCAACACGGCCAAGGGCCAGATGGCGGTGCGCGGCTCCATCGAGCTGACCGTGCCGCCCGAGCAGTTGACCCTGGCCAAGGTGCGCCAGGTCATGCGCGTCGCCCGCACGCTGCGCGAGGAGTTGCTGCCCTGGTATCTGCGCTGGCTGTTCCCGCGCATCGAGGCCGTGCGCATCTGCAGTGCCACGCCCGCCTGGCAGTTGCAGTGGCGCGAGAACGGCCAGTTGCTCGGCCTGCCGCTGCCGGTCGCGGCCGGCGAACGCGACCCCGAGGCCAGCAAGAGGGAGCCGGGCCGCGCCTGCGCCCTGTTGAGCGGCCAGGAGAACTGGCCTGACGCGGCGCGCCTGGTGGCCCCGGCCGACACCCGCCTCAGCATCAAGTTCTGACGGCCATGGACCACCGCTGGATTGCGCGCATCGCCGTTGCGGCCCTGCACCTGGGGCTGCTCGCCGCGCTGTGGATGCACAAACCGCAATCCCTCGGCGAGCACGACGACCGGCGACTGACCACTGTGCGCCTGATTGCAGCGCCGCCGCAACGCGTGCCGCAACCTCCCGCAGCGCCGAAGCCGGCAGTCCCACGCGAGACCGAGCGCCGCGTCATGCCGCCGCCCAGCGTCACCATCGTGCCGCCCGCAGCGCCGGAGACCGCGGCCGCGCAGGTGACCATCCACCCACCCACGGCGACGCCGTCTGCCGAGCCCCCTCGCACGGCGCTGCGCCTGAGCCTGCCGCCCGGCTACGCCGCGTCCAGCGCCGCGGCGCGCAACCCGGCCCTCAACGACCCGCGCAGCAACACGCCGCGCGCAACGCTGGAAGACCGCATCGCCGACGCCACCAGCGGTGCCGGCGCCTGGGTCGAGGAAAGCACCAGCGAGAACCGCTCGCAGTCGGTCGGCGCCCAGGGCGACCACCGCACCGTCATGCGGCGCGGCAACACCTGCGTCGAGATCTTCCGCTCGCGCATCGGCGACACCGACGCCTTCAACGGCAACGTCGCGCCGCGGGCGGTCAGCATGGTGGGCAAGCCCTACCAGTGCAAATGAGCTGACGCGGCGCCGAGCCGCTCGCGCAAGGCCTGCCCACCCGCGCCGCGGTGACGGCGCAGCTGGCGGAACAGCGTCTGGCGCGAGCCCAGGCCGCTGCGCGCAGCCACCTCGTCCAGCGACAGGCTCGCGTCGCCCAGCAGGCCCAGCGCACGCTGGGTGCGCAGCCGCGTCAACCAGGCCATGGGCGTGCAGCCGTGCAGGGCCCGGAAGCAGCGCACCAGGTGGTATTTGGACAGGCGCGCGGCGCCGGCCAGGCGGTCCAGATCCAGCGGCGCGGCGGGATCGCTCAGCATCAGGTCCATGGCACTGTCCAGGCGTGACAGCAGCTCGGCGTGCTGGCCGCGGCTGAGAGCGGTCAGGGCCTGGCTGCGGCCGCGCCAGCCGGGTTCGGCCTCCAGCATGCGCCAGAGCAGCGACTGCAGACCTTCCTCCAACCAGGCTTCGTCGTCGGCATCGCCGAGGCATTCCCCCCGGCCGGCGAGAACGGCGTCGCGCAAACCGGTCAGTGCCGCACCGAGCCGGCCATCGGCAGGACGCAGATGTTCGGCAAAACCTGGGCCCCATCCCCTCGACTCGCCCTCCGCGGCCAGTGCCTCGGGCAGGGTCTGGCGCGCCGCATGGGCCAGCTCGGCCGCCATGCCGGGGCGAAAGAACACGCCGAAGCTGAGCACCGGCTCGCGGCTGCGGATGCGCGCGCCGTAGTGGCCGCCCTGGTTCAGGATCAGGCAATGGCCGGCATCGACACGCAGCCGGCGCGTCGGCAGCAGATAGTCCTCGCCCTCCCCGCCCCAGGCGCGCTTGATGGATAGCGTCTGCGTGTGCGGCGGGAACTCGACATCGCGCGACCAGCCCATGACGATGGCGTTCTCGCAACCCCAGTGCTCGGCGAACCACTGCCGAAAGCCTGCGTTGGCCGGCGTCAGCGGCCGGGGCGCCAGGTCGGGCAGTTCGCGCAGGATCATGCGCCGCAGTCTAGGGCGGCGCGGCTCGCGATGCCGGTGCGGATGCCGCGGGAGTACCGTCACCGCCGCTGGGCTGGATGGGACGGCCGGAATGGCCACCCCGGTCCTGCCCGGCCGTCACCGCGCCGATGGCGGGCGGCGCCTGGGCGCGGTCCGACGCGCTGGGAACATCGGGGCTCGATGACACACGCGGCGTCGGGTCGCTCGGCGGCACGGGGGGTGGCGGCACTTCCTTGCGGCAGGCCGCCAGCAGCACGACCAGCAGGGCCAGGGTCAGGCGGCGGGACGGGAGAGACATGCAGACTCCTTGACGGTCAGCCTCCCCGCGCGCGGCAATCGGCGTGCCGTGGGCCTCAACGTCGCGGCGCCACCCGCACCCAGATCTCCACGGCCGAATCCGGCTCGTCGGGGCAGAAGTCCTCGCCATAGCGCTCGAACAGCGGGCCGGCGGCCTGGCCGTAGCCGGACGCCGGCAGCAGACGTTCGAAGATCTCGCAGAAGCCATCGCCCAGACGGGACAGCGGATAGCTGAAGCAGGCATAGGAGCCCGCCGGCAGCACCAGCGTCGTCATGCCCTCGGGCACGGCGGCCGACGCTGGGACCGACACGGCGGCGAGATAGTCGAAGCCGGAGCCGTCCGCGGCGTTGTTGTGCACGACGCCATAGCTGACGCGCGGCTCCAGTACCGGCTCGATCGCCGGGATGCGGGCGACGAAGCGCGGCCACAGGGCGGGGATGTCGGGCGACATCGGCGTGGTGCGAATCTGCAGGCCCACGACGGTCAGGGCGGGTCGGTCAATGATCCTCATCGGGTGTCCTCGAGTGGCAGGGGATGAGCCCAAGACGAACGAGCCGCGCCGAATTCGACAACCCGCCGCGCAATTTCTGCAACGCCGCAGCCGTCCGAGGCCGCCTAGGCTGACGCCACCTTCACTCGGCCCTGACCGCCATGCGCCACCTGCTCGCCACCGCCCTGCTCGCCGCCTTGATCCAGCCGGCCGCTGCCGCCACGCCGGCCGAGTTGTTCGACTTCTGGGTCGGCGACTGGGTGGTCACCTGGAAGAAAGCCGACGGCAGCCCCGCCCGGGCGCGCAACCGCATCAGCAAGATCCTGGACGGCAAGGTCATCGAGGAAAACTTCGAGGGCGACCCGAGCGTCACGCCGCGCCTGCTGGGGCGCTCGCTGTCGGTGCTGGACACCGGTGGCGTCTGGCGCCAGGCCTGGGCCGACAACCAGGGCGGCTTCTTCGCGCTGACCGGCAGCAGCGACGGCGAGACGCGCATCTTTTCGACCGCCTTCAAGCCGGCGGGCGAACAACTCAAGGGCCAGCGCATGCGTTTCCACGACATCAAGCCCGACAGCTTCGTGTGGGACTGGGAGGGCAGCAGCGACGGTGGCAAGAGCTGGACGCTGATCTGGCGCATCCAATACCAGCGCGCGCCCGCAGGCTAAGGTCCTGCTTCTAGACTCGACGGGTCGTCGACCCGACTCTGGAAGTGCCCCATGCCCCTGTCCACCTGGCTGCTGTTCTGCGGCGTGGCCCTGCTGACCTGCTTCTCGCCCGGCCCGGGCGTGCTGCTGGCCATTTCCAACGCCATGGCCGTGGGGCCGCGGCACACGGTGTTCAGTTCGCTGGGCAATGCGGCCGGCCTGCTCATCGTGTCGGGCGCCGCGACGGCGGGCATGGGCGCGCTGCTGGCGGTGTCGGCATCGGCCTTCCTGGTCGTCAAGCTCATCGGCGCGGGCTATCTCATCTATCTGGGCATCAAGCAGTGGCGCAGCGCCCCCATGCGCCTGGACGCCACCGCGCGCGCCGACCAGCCCACCACGCCGGCCCGGCTCTTTGTGCAAGGCCTGGGCGTGGCCGTCACCAACTCCAAGGCCATCCTGTTCTTCACCGCGCTGTTCCCGCAGTTCCTCACCCCGGGTCATTCGCTGCTGCTGCAGACCGTGCTGCTGACGCTGACCTTCACGGTGCTGGCGCTGGTGTCGCACGCCTTCTACGTCGGCCTGTTCCGCACGCTGCGGCGCTTTTTGTCCGACGCACGGCGCATGCGCCTGTTCAACCGCATCACGGGCGGGCTGTTCGTGGTGCTGGGGCTGAGCCTGCTGAAGCTACGCAACCGCGCAGCCTGAGGCGGCCGCCCGCTCCTGCTCGCGCAGGCGCAGCACGCGGCGCTGCACCTTGCCGGTCGTCGTCATCGGCAGGGCATCGATGAACTCGATCTCTTTCGGGTACTCGTAGGGCGCGAGGCGCGCCTTCACGTGGGCCTGCAGGGCCTCGACCAGAGCCGCGTCGCCGGCATGGCCCTCGGCCAGCACGACATAGGCCTTCACCAGCGCGCCGCGCTCGGCATCCGGCTTGGGCACGACGGCCGCGTTGGCCACCGCCGGGTGCTTGAGCAGGCAGTTCTCGATCTCGCCGGGGCCGATGCGATAGCCGGCGGCCTTGAAGACATCGTCCGCCCGGCCCTCGTACCAGAGGGTGCCGTCGCGGTCGCTGCGGGCGAGATCGCCGGTGCGGCACCACTCGCCCGTGAACTTGGATTTCGTCGCGGCGTCGTTGTTCCAGTAGCCGAGGAAGAAGACCGGGTCGGGCACGCCATGGCGATCGCGCGCATGCACGGCGATCTCGCCCGTCTCGCCCGGCGCGCACTCCTTGCCCGCGTCGTCGATGACAGCCACACGATGGCCCGGGTAGGCCCGGCCCATGCTGCCGGGCTTGGCCGGCCACAGGGCCTGGCAGTTGCCGACGACATAGTTCATCTCGGTCTGGCCGAACATCTCGTTGACCGGCACGCCCAGGGCATCGCGGCACCAGCTGAACACCGCATCGCCGACCGCCTCGCCGGCGCTCATCAGCGCGCGCAGCTTCAGCGCATGGCGCCTGGGCCGCGGCTCGGCCTTCATCATCGCCTTGAGCGCCGTCGGGAAGAGGAAGGCGTGCGTGACCCCGTAGGCCGCCATCAGCTCGAAGGCCTTGGCTGCGGAGAAACGGCCCTGCCAGGCCACGATGGGGCGGCCGAAGTAGAGCGTCGGCAGCAGCGCATCCATCAAGCCACCGGTCCAGGCCCAGTCGGCGGGACTCCAGAAGACGGCGTCGCTGGGCTTGCCGGCGTCGAAGGGGTCGAAGCCGAACCAGTTCTGGCTGGCGACAAAGCCGGTCAGGTTGCCGATCAACGCTCGCTGCGGGATCAGGGCGCCCTTGGGGTTGCCAGTCGTGCCGCTGGTATAGATCAGGATGGCCGGGTCCTCGGCCTGGGTGCCCACCGGCTTGAAGCGGGCCTCCTCGGCCTGCAGGGCTTCCATCCAGGGCATCTCGTCGCAGTCCACCGGGCATTGGCCGACGACGAAGATGCGGCGCAGGGCCGGGCAGCGGGCCTTGACTTCGCGCAGGGCCGGCAGCGCTTCGCAGGCGGCGATGGCAAGCACGGCGCCGCTGTCCTGCAGCCGGTACTCCAGCGCCTCGGCACCGAACAGCATGGACAGCGGCATGGCGACCGCGCCGATCTGCTGGATGGCGATGTGGGCGACGGCGGTCTCGAAACGCTGCGGCAGCACGATGGCCACGCGATGGCCACGGCGCACGCCCTGGTTCAGCAGGGCATTGGAGAGGCGGTTGGCGGCGCGCTGCAGCTGGCCGTAGCTGTAATGGGCGCGGCAGCCGCTCTCGCTGTCGAAATGGATGGCGGTGGCATTGGGCGTGTCACGCGCCCAGCGGCCACAGCAGGCCTCGGCGAGGTTGAAGTCCGGCGGCACCTGCCAGCGGAAGCCGGCATGCAGCTGCTCGTATCGGTCTTCCGCCATGGGCCACCCCGTTTGGGACAAGGGGGCGAATGCTAGCCAGCCCGACCCGGGCCGGCCTAGTGGATTGTCCGGATCACAGCCCCAACCAGGCGCTGGGGGACCACATGCTCGGGCGGTCGCCGTCGGCATAGCGCTCCAGCGCCTCGCCGGTCAGGCGGCAGATGCGCCAGTCGGGCATGACCTCGGCGCCCAGCTTCTCGTAGAAGCGGATGGCGTCCTCGTTCCAGTCCAGCACCGTCCAGTCGAAGCGGCCATAGCCGCGCTCGCAGGCCAGCTGGGCCAGCTGGATCAGCAGGGCCTTGCCCAGGCCGCTGCGGCGGTGGGCGGGGCGAACGTAAAGATCTTCCAGATAGAGGCCGGGCTTGGCCAGGAAGGTCGAGAAGTTGGTGTAGTACAGCGCGAACCCGACGACCTCGCCGTTGATCTCGCCCACCATGCACTCCGCCACCGGCTCGTCGCCGAACAGATGCGGCTCGAGCTTGTCGGGCGTGACCTCCAGCAGATGGGTCAGGTGCTCGAACTCGGCCAGTTCGCTGATCAGTTGGACGATGGCTTTCAGGTCGCGCGGCTCGGCGGCGCGGATGTCGTGGCGGGGTGCGGGCATGATGACCCCATTGTCAGCGGACTGCGGTGTCCTACAGTGCGGATATGCCCGATGTCTACACCCCGCGCCGCGCCCATCGCAGCGAATTTCTGACTTTGCGCGGCCTGCGCCATCACATCCTGCGCTGGGGTCAACCCTTGCCAGGCCAATTGCCCCTGGTCATGGTGCATGGCTGGATGGACGTCGGCGCGTCCTTCCAGTTCGTCGTCGACGCCCTCCAGGACGAGCGCGAAGTCATCGCCCTGGACTGGCGCGGCTTCGGCCTCAGCGAAACGACAGGCGCCGATTGCTACTGGTTCCCCGACTATCTTGGCGACCTCGACGCCCTGCTCGATGCGCTCAGCCCCGAGGCGCCGGTGGACCTGCTGGGCCACAGCATGGGTGGCAATGTGGTCATGAGCTATGCAGGCGTTCGTCCGCAGCGCATCCGTCGCCTCGTCAATCTCGAAGGCTTCGGCATGCCCGACATCGCCCCCGCCGCCGCGCCGGAGCGCCTGGCCAAGTGGCTGGACGAACTCAAGGACCCGCCGTCACTCAGGCCCTACGCAACGCTGTCCGACGTGGCCGAACGCCTGCGCAAGAACAACCCCCGGCTGGCGGCAGACAAGGCCGCCTGGCTGGCTGGCCACTGGTCGCGCGAAACCCCCGAGGGCTTCCAGCTCAATGCCGACCCGGCCCACAAGCTGGCCAACCCCATGCTCTACCGCAAGGCCGAGGTGCTGGCCTGCTGGCAGCGCATCGCCGCGCCGACGCTGTGGGTCGAAGGCAGCGACGACCAACTGACGCGCTTCTGGGGCACGCGCTATCCGCGCGCCGACTTCGAGGCCCGCCTGGCCCTGGTGCCCGACCTGCGCCAGACCGTGCTGCAGGACGCCGGCCACATGCTGCACCACGACCAGCCCCAAGCCCTGGCCGCCGCGCTCGAGTCCTTCCTGGGCGCATGAAGCGCTCGGCCGTCGCGCTGCTGATGGCGCTGGCCGCGGCCGGCGCCCAGGCCGGCTGCTCACGCGAGCTGCAGGTCGGCGTCTCCGAGCTGGGCTACGGCGCCTACCAGCGCGACGGTCAGTGGCTGGGCATCGTGCCGGACCTGATCGGCGAGTTGTCGCAGCGCAGCGGCTGCCGGCTCAAGATCGTCGGCCGACCCCGCGCTCGCGTGCTGCTGGAGTTCGAGCAAGGGCAGCTGGACATCATCACCTCGGTCATGCGCGCCCCCGACCGCGAACGCCTCGGCCAGTTCCTGGCCTATGCCTACGCCGAACAGGACCTCATCGTCGTCGGCGAGCCCGTGCCGCATACCCTGGACGAATTGCGCCGCATGCCCGACCTCAAGCTCGGTGTCGTGCGCGGCGTGCGCCTGAGTCCGCGGCTGGATGACCAGATCAACGCCATGCTGGCCTCGCGCCAGGCCGAATACTCGCCCGACTTCGAAAATCTGGCGGCCAAGCTGAATGCCGGCAGGGTGCGCGCGGCCCTGGTCCCCAGCGTCATTCACGTCAAGCAGCGCCAGGACGGCGTGCTGCCGGCGCAGATCACCATCGTGGACCTGCCCGAGTCACAACCCGAGCCCATCGGCATCTATGTGAACCGCCAGCATGTCGGCGACGACGACCTGCAGTTGCTGGCGCGCCACCTGGAGATGCTCAGGCGCGACGGCCGCGTCGTGGCGATCTACCAGCGCCATGTCGGCGAGGCCGAAACGCGCCGCCTGTTCAGGAGCGAGGCGGTTCGCTGATCTCGGCTTCCAGAGCGTCCATCTTGCGGGCATAGACGACGACGATGGCGCAAAAGCCCAGCAGGGCCCCCTGCGAGGCCAGCCAGAAGGCCAGCGGCCAGCCGAACACCTCGACGCTGAGCTCGCGCGCGAAGAACACCGGCGCGAAACCGACCACGCCCCAGGCCAGCAGCAGCCAGACGGTCAGGCGCCGGGTGCGGCGCCAATAGTCGTCTCTGGGCGGGGCTGTCATGGGGGTCATTCTCACCCATGAGAAAATCCGCTTTTTCGCCAAGACAAGACGTGCCCTGACATGGACATCGAACACATCAACCAAATCGGCAACAGCCTCGCCGACCTCGCAGCGCGCACCGACGCGCTAAGGGGGTATCTTTGACTTCGATCGCAAGGCCCTGCGCCTGAACGAAGTCAACGCGTCGCTCGAGAATCCCAACGTCTGGAACGACCCCAAGCGCGCCCAGGAACTGGGCAAGGAAAAGCGCACGCTGGAGACCGTGGTCGAGACGATCACGCACCTGACCTCCTCGCTGGCCGACAACGCCGAGCTTTTCGAGATGAGCAAGGAGGAAGGCGACGAGGCCGGCATGCTGGCCATCGAGGCCGATGCCGCCACGCTGCAGGCCAAGGTCGAGGAACTCGAGTTCCGCCGCATGTTCAACAACCCGGCCGACCCGAGCAACTGCTTCATCGACATCCAGGCCGGCGCCGGCGGCACCGAGGCCTGCGACTGGGCCGGCATGCTGCTGCGCCAGTACCTGAAGTACGCCGAGCGCAAGGGCTTCAAGACCACGATGGAAGACGAGACGCCGGGCGACGTGGCCGGCATCAAGAGCGCCACCATCAAGGTGGAAGGCGAGTACGCCTTCGGTCTGCTGCGCACCGAAACCGGCGTGCACCGCCTGGTGCGCAAGTCGCCCTTCGACTCCTCCGGCGGCCGCCACACGTCCTTCGCCTCGCTGTTCGTCTACCCGGAAGTCGATGACTCGATCGAGATCGACATCAATCCGGCTGACGTGCGCACCGACACCTTCCGCGCTTCCGGCGCCGGCGGCCAGCACATCAACAAGACCGACTCGGCGGTGCGCCTGACGCACATCCCGACCGGCATCGTCGTGCAATGCCAGGACGGCCGCAGCCAGCACAGCAACCGCGACGTGGCCTGGAAGCGGCTGCGCTCGCGGTTGTACGACCATGAGATGCGCAAGCGCATGGAAGAACAGCAGAAGCTGGAAGACACCAAGACCGACGTCGGCTGGGGCCACCAGATCCGCAGCTATGTGCTGGACCAGAGCCGCATCAAGGACCTGCGCACCAACTACGAGACCTCGGCCACGCAGAAGGTGCTGGACGGCGACCTCGACCCCTTCATCACCGAATCCCTCAAGCAAGGCGTCTGACGCCCCCGGGGCCGCTGCCGCGGCCCCTTGTTGTTTCTTGCCGCCACGGCGGCCCTTCTCTTTTCCTCACCCAAGGAAGCCCCTCATGCGTGAAGGCACCGCCCCCCTGATCCAGCGTCTGGACTACCAGCAGCCGGCGTTCTGGATCCGCCAGGTCGACCTGACCTTCGACCTCGACCCGGCCAAGACCATCGTCACAAGCAAGATGCAGATCGAGCGCAATCGCTCGGTCGCGCACGGCGCGCTGCGCCTGCACGGCGAAGAGCTCAACCTGCTGCGCGTGCTCATAGCTGGCGCAGGCGTCTCCTTCCGCCAGGAAGGCCACGAGCTGGTCATCGACAACCCGCCGGACGAAGACTTCCTGCTGGAGATCCGCAACACCATCTGCCCCGAGAAGAACACCGCCCTGTCCGGCCTCTACACCTCGGGTGGCAGCTTCTTCACGCAGTGCGAGGCCGAGGGCTTCCGCCGCATCACCTATTTCCTGGACCGGCCCGACGTGATGGCCGTCTACAAGGTCACGCTGCGCGCCGACAAGGCCCGCTTCCCCATCCTGCTGGCCAACGGCAACCTGGTGGACAGCGGCGACCTGGAGAACGGCCGCCACTTCGCCGTCTGGAGCGACCCCTTCCCCAAGCCCAGCTATCTGTTCGCCGTCGTGGCGGGCGACCTGGTGGCACGCGAGCAGCGCGTGCGCACCCGCGCCGGCAAGGACCATCTGCTGCAGGTCTATGTGCGCCGCGGCGACCTGGAGAAGACCGAGCACGCGATGAACTCGCTGATCGCCTCCATGGTCTGGGACGAGGCCCGTTTCGGCCTGCCCCTGGACCTGGAGCGCTTCATGGTGGTCGGCGTGTCCGACTTCAACATGGGCGCGATGGAGAACAAGGGCCTGAACATCTTCAACACGGCCGCCCTGCTCGCCTCGCCCGCCACGGCGACCGATGCCGACTTCTCCCGCATCGAGTCCATCGTCGCCCATGAATACTTCCACAACTGGACCGGCAACCGCGTCACCTGCCGCGACTGGTTCCAGCTGTCGCTGAAGGAAGGCCTGACAGTCTTCCGCGACCAGGAGTTCTCCATGGACATGGCCGGCAGCGCTTCGGCCCGCGCCGTCTGCCGTATCCAGGACGTGCGCCAGCTGCGCGCCATGCAGTTCCCCGAGGACAGCGGCGCCATGGCCCACCCGGTGCGCCCGGACAGCTACAGCGAGATCAACAACTTCTACACGGCCACCGTCTACGAGAAGGGTGCCGAGGTCGTGCGCATGTACCAGACCCTGGTCGGCCGCAGGGGCTTCGAAGCCGGCATGAAGCTCTACTTCGAGCGCCATGACGGCCAGGCCGTGACCTGCGACGACTTCGCGCAGGCCATCGCCGACGCCAACCCGGGCTCGGCCCTGGCCACGCGCCTGGACACCTTCAAGCGCTGGTACTCCCAGGCCGGCACGCCGCGCGTCAGCCTGCGCGGCGAGCATGATGCCGCCGCCCGCACCTTCACGCTGCGCCTGTCCCAGACCACGCCCGCCACGCCGGGCCAGGGCGACAAGCAGCCCCAGGTCATCCCCATCGTCATGGGCCTGCTGGACCGCCATGGCAACGCGCTGGCGCTGAACGCCGCAGGCGAGACCGAGCAGGTGCTGGTGCTGGACCAGGCCGAGCAGACCTTCGTCTTCGACAACATCGACAACGAGCCCGTGCCCTCGCTGCTGCGCGGCTTCTCGGCCCCGGTGGTGCTGGACGACGGCCTCTCCGACGCCGGCCTGATGGTGCTGATGCGCCACGACAGCGACGCCTTCAACCGCTGGGAAGCCGGCCAGCGCCTGGCGCTGAACCGCATCCTGCATGCGCTGCGGGCCGGCCAGCCGCTGGTGCTGAGCCCCGTCTTCATCGAGGCGATGCGCGGCATCCTTAACCACGCCGAGCTGGATCCCGCCTTCAAGGAACTGGCCCTGACCCTGCCCGGCGAGGCCTATATCGCCGAGCAGCTCGACGTCGTCGACCCTCAGGCCATCCACGCTGCCGTCATGGCTGCGCAAACCCAGCTGGCCAGCGCCCTGCGCGACGACTGGGCCGCCGCCTTCGAGGCCAACCAGATCGCCGGCGGCTACGCGCCCGATCCGGTCTCCTCCGGCAAGCGCGCCCTGGCCAACCTGGCCCTGTCCATGCTGGTGCTGGACGCGCAGACGACGGGCGACAGCGTCTGGCCGGGCAAGGCCTTCCAGCGCTTCAAGGATGCGTCCAACATGACCGACCGCCTCGGCGCGCTGGCCGCCCTGGTCAATGCCGGCGCCGAGCTGGCCAAGTCGGCCCTGGAACGCTTCCACACGCTGTTCAAGGACGACGCTCTGGTGGTGGACAAGTGGTTCGCCCTGCAGGCCCGAGCGCCCGAGGTCGATGGCCGCGTCTTCGCCCGCGCCAAGGCCCTGACCAAGCATGCCGACTTCACGCTGAGGAACCCCAACCGCGCCCGCAGCCTGCTGGCCTCGCTGTGCATGTTCAACCCGGCCGCCTTCCACCGCGCCGACGCCGCCGGCTATGTGTTCTGGGCCGACCAGGTGCTGGCGCTGGACGCCATCAACCCGCAGGTGGCCAGCCGCATCGCCCGCTCGATGGACCGCTGGGCCGTGCTGGCCGAGCCCTATCGCACGGCCGCCCGCGAGGCCGTCGCCCGCGTGGCCGCCAAGCCCGACCTGTCCAGCGACGTGCGCGAGATCGTCGAGCGCGCGCTGGCTTCGGGAGCTGCTTCGTGAGCCGCGTCTCCCTGACCCAATACCTGGTCGAGCAGCAGCGCGAGCATGGCCACATCCCGCAGGAACTGCGCCTGCTGATCGAAGTGGTCGCGCGCGCCTGCAAGCACATCGCCATCGCCGTCAACAAGGGCGCCCTGGGCGGCGTGCTGGGGAGTGCCGGCAGCGAGAACGTGCAGGGCGAGGTGCAGAAGAAGCTGGACATCATCGCCAACGAGGTGCTGATCGAGGCCAACGAATGGGGCGGCCACCTGGCGGCCATGGCCAGCGAGGAAATGGAAGGCATCTACCTCGTGCCCAACCGCTACCCGCAGGGCGAATACCTGCTGATGTTCGACCCGCTGGACGGCTCCAGCAACATCGACGTCAACGTCAGCATCGGCACCATCTTCAGCGTGCTGCGCAAGGTCGGCCATTCGCGCGGCGTCAGCGACGAGGACTTCCTGCAGCCGGGCAAGCAGCAGGCCGCGGCCGGCTACTGCGTCTATGGCCCGCAGAGCATGCTGGTGCTGACGGTGGGCGACGGCGTTGCGATGTTCACGCTGGACCGCGAGACCGGCTCCTGGGTGCTGACCCAGGACGAGGTGCGCATTCCCGAGGACACCAAGGAATTCGCCATCAACATGTCGAACATGCGCCACTGGGCGCCGCCGATGCGCCGCTACGTCGACGAGTGCCTGGCCGGCGCCACCGGCCCGCGCGCCAAGGACTTCAACATGCGCTGGGTGGCCAGCATGGTGGCCGACGTGCACCGCATCCTGACCCGCGGCGGCGTCTTCATCTACCCCTGGGACCAGCGCGAGCCCGACAAACCCGGCAAGCTGCGCCTGATGTACGAGGCCAATCCCATGGCCTTCCTGGTCGAGCAGGCGGGCGGCGCGGCCACCAATTGCAGCGAGCGCATCATGAGCCTGCAGCCCACCAAGCTGCACGAGCGCGTGTCCGTGGCCCTGGGTTCGAAGCACGAGGTCGAGCGCCTCACCCGCTACCACCTGGAAACGCCCGCAGCCTCGGCCTGAGCGGCGCCGCAGGTTTGAAGACCCGGCCCCGGCCGGGTCTTTTCATTTCGGGCCGCTCAACGCCCGACGGATGCGAACTCGCCGAAGCCCTGCAGCGTCGCCGCCTGGCGCAGTCGCAGCACTTCGGCATCCAGGCGCACGCGCCGCTCCTGGTTGAACAAAAACGTCTGGATGGCCTCGCTGGCCTGCTCCAGGCTCAAGGCCTGGGTCCGGGAACTGTTGAGATAGAGGATGGTCAGCCCCGCGGAGAACGGACTGACCATGGCGTCGCCATCCTTCATTGCCGCGATGGCATCGAGGTTGGCCATGGGCAGTTGCTCGGCCTTGCGCTCGACCTTGCTGCCACTGAATTGCAGGCCGCGAGCCTTCAGATAGGCCAGGATCTCGTCGAGATTCCTGGCCGTCTTCAGCTTGGCCTTGATGGCCTCATGCTGGGCCGGCGCCGCCTCGACCTTCACTTCCCGGAGGTCGTAGATGCGGCGCTTGCTGAAGAGATGGGGATGCTCGTCGTAGAAGGCCTTGACCGCCTGCGGCGTCGGCAGGCTGGGCATCAACCCCAGGGCGTAACCATGCTTGGCGGTCCATTGCCCGACCTGGGCATTGAAGACGGCCAGGTCACCCTGAGGCAACTCGGGCTCCAGGCCCAGGGCCACGACGCGCTGCCCGATCAGCACCGCGTCGATCGAGCGGTTCAGCAGTTCCTGCCGCGTCAGGGGCTTGGATGCGATCTGCGCCGCGACGGCCTCGTTGAGCTGACGAGTCTCGATGGCGCGGCCATTCACCGTGACGGCGATGTCTGCGTCGGCGATGGCGGGCGCTGCCCAAAACGCCAGTTGCAGGCAGACCGCCGCGCAGGCCAGTGCCTTCATCCCGATACCCCGCATGCTTCCTCCCTGTTGCGCCTGTCCCGGCATTGACGGCGCGGATGATAGGAGGCGCGCGGAGCCGTTTCAGGGTCTTGGCTGGTCCATCCAGCCGGTCATGATCTTCACGGCCTCGGTCTCCATGCCGATGAAGCCGTGCCAGTGCAGGGCCTCGCAGGTATCGCCCGTCGGATCTGCGCCGCCGTCCACCATCACCAGCTTCTTCACCGGCGCGGCCGTCAGTCCCTTCAGGATGTAGCCGACGTCGCGCGGCAGCGTCTGCCGGCATTGGTCCTTGGCATGGTGCAGCACCAGCACCGGCACGCGGAGGGCGGGGAGGTCCTGGCGTGGCACCGCGCCCGGCTTGTCCCAGGCGACGATGCTGGACGTCAGCACCAGGCCGGCGATGTCGCCCTGCAGGCGGATTGCCGCCGCCGTCGCCGACACCGTGCCGCGGCTGGTGCCCACCAGCCAGACAGGCGCAGAGGATTTCTGCTTCACCGCCTTCAGCACCTCGCCGATGTCGGTCATGTGGGCGGCCGAGATGCGCTCGTTGTAGCCGAGGTCGGGCGTGTCGCCGGGCTTGCCGAAGATGGCCACGTTGTAGCCCTGGGTGAGGAAATCTCCCGTGGCCCGCACCAGGAAGTTGCGGCTCGTCGGCCGGCCAGCTTCCACGCGCCCGAAGCCGCCGGCGCCGCCAGGAAACAGCAGCACCGTCGCCTTGGCGCCCTCGGCTGCCTCCCAGAACACCGGCGTCACGACGCCCTCGCGGGTGGGGACATCGAAACGCTCGCCCGCGGCCTGCGCCCGACTCAAGGCCGCCAGCGCCCAGACGATCAACAGCAATTTCGCGATCTTTTCCATGCGGCGGAGTTTCCAGCCTCAACCCCGAAAAGCAAGCCGATCTTGGCGCCTCGCTGCACTTAGGCTATGATCCAGGGCTTCGCCAAACCCGCAAGGGTCAAGCGTTCGGTTGCCACGCAAGTGGCAAGCGCTAGGCCGGCATAGCTCAGTTGGTAGAGCAGCGCATTCGTAATGCGAAGGTCGGGGGTTCGACTCCTCTTGCCGGCACCAAGAACAAGAAATGGACAAGGGCCTGATCTCGCGATCAGGCCCTTTGTTTTTGGGCGCCGGACACCGCCCTGCCCTGTGGCGTCCTCGGCGCTACCAAAGCTTCACGCAGCTCCCGGTCAGCACGAAGGCGCCCGGCGAGGCCGCCGGGCTGCCTTCGGGCTCCACCGTCACCCCCAGACGGGGCACGTTGAAGAGCAGCTTCTCGGAGGTGTCCGCCATCTCGATGGCGGCCGAGCCCTTGGCGGGCAGCGTGCCCAGCAGGAAGGGCGCACCGGACTTAGGCACGGCCCAAAGCCGCGCCGCCATGCCCTGCGGCAAGTTCAACGGTGCCAGCACCTTGAGCGTCAACTGCTTGCCGTGGCGGCGCGAACTGGCGAGCACCATGGGCTTGTCCTGCTCGTCATGCAGCAGGCCGACATAGCTCTGCGGCAGCGCCTCGCTGCTCTCCTCCAGGCCCGCCCATTGCGGCGCGGACCGGAGCGTCAGCACTGCAACGAGCACACCTGCCGCGACCCCACCGAGTGCTCGACCCGGTCGCCAGCGGGCCATGGATTGCCACCAGGAACGCTTGAGCTCGGCCGAGCCGAACAGCCTGCCCTCGATGCCAGCCCAGTTGCCCACCGGAGGCTGCAGCGGCAGGTGGGACAGCTCCAGCACGGCAAGGCGTTCCTGCCAGGCCAGCACGGCCTGGCGCGCCTCGGCCGAGCCGCGCATGACGGACGCGAAGCGGCGGCGTGCGCGGCCGGCCAGCGTGCCCAGCGCGTACTCGCGCGCGAGCCGGTCCAGCAATTCGGGGCGCAGATAGTTCATGCCTGCCTCATGCCGACGGCCTCGAGACACAGGCGCAGCTGCTCCAGCCCGCGGCGCACCCAGCCCTTGGCGGTGCCCAGGGGCGCGTTCATGGCGGCGGCGATGTCGGTGTGCACCAGGCCGCGGTAGTAGGCCAGGGCCAGAGCCTGGCGCTGCGACGAAGGCAGGCCGGCCATGCAGGCATGGATGCGCGCCTTGGCGAGGCTGCTCTCCAGCAGTTCGCCGGGCTCGCCCGAGGCATCGGCGGGCACCTCGTCAGCCGTGTCGTCCAGTTCGACGGTGGACGCGGCCTCGGTACGGCGCGAGCGCACGGCGTCGATGGCCTTGTTGCGAACGACGTTGATCATCCAGGTCATGGGCGTGCCGGCTTGGGCGTCAAAGGTCGCGGCCTGGCGCCAGATGTTCACATAGGCCTCCTGCAGCACCTCATCGGCCTTCTGCTCGTTCCTGAGCGTGCGCAAGGCGATGGAGTAGAGGTGAGAGCAGGTGGCGCGGTACACGCGCTCGAAGGCCGCGCGGTCACCCAGGGCCACGCGCGCCATCAGGGCCGGCAGGTCCTCAACGGCTGCCATGGCGGGCGATGGTGGGGCTGGGCTGGAACCGTGTCATGAGCTCTTTCTGAGGCGGCGCGATTCTGCTCACCGAGGCGCGAGGCGCAAAGCCACTTGTTTCGATGACGCCACGCGGCGCCGGGCTTGCGGTCTGGACTTACGAGAGCGGACGCGTTCCGGACGTGCGGACGACGAAGTTTTCTGCAGCGATACGCCCCCCACGTTCAAGGGGTAGTCCAGCGGATCCGCCAACTCGTAGGTCCTGGCGGTGCGCGCCGAAGCGCTTGCCCTTTCCCTCTCGTCCAACCCAGGAGCCCCCATGTCACTCGTTTCAAGCTGCAGCCGCATCTCCCTCTCGCTGGCCCTGATGGCCAGCATGGCGACGGCCGGCGCCGCCCCGGTGCTGATCAACGTCGACCCCTTCACCGGCAGCACCGCCCTCGCCACGCCCGGCCGCCAGGTCTTCTCGGGCCAGGAGCGTCTGCTTCCCGCCTTCTCCACCAGCCAGGACAGCTTCGTCTTCGACCTGGGCGCCTTCAGCGCCTACGCCGTCAGCGCACTGCACTTCCTGAACGCCCCCGCCAGCGCCATTCCCGGCTCGGGCTTCAACGTCATCGTGCTGCAGGACATCGACAACGACGGCAATCCCGCCACGCCCTTCGGTGCCGGCAACGCGGCCAGCCTCATCGCCGGCAAGGTCGACACCGACGGCGCGGGCTTCTTCATCTACAAGAACAGCGCGCTGGACGTGGACCGCCTCGTCTTCTCCACCAACCTGAACGACGCGACCGCCGACCTGAGCGTGCTCGCACGCATCACCTCGCCCACCGGCCAGGCGGCCATCGACGCCCTGCCCCGCTTCCGTGCGGAGAACTTCACCGTCGCCACCGTCCCCGAGCCCTCGTCGCTGGCCCTGCTCGGCGTCGGCCTCGCCGGCATCGCCGCCTTGCGCAAGCGTCACATCCAGGCTTGAACTCCCATCCCACCGCAACCGAGAGGAACAACCCATGAAGTCCCTGCAAGCCCTGACCGCCGCCGCACTGGCCACCGCCCTCTTCATCCAGCCCGCGCAGGCCGCCGACACCATGGCGCCGATGGCCGCGCCCACGGTCGCCGCCGATCCGCTGGCCAATGCCCGCACGATGATCGAATCGCGCCAATGGGCCGCGGCCCTGTCGGAGCTCAAGCGCGTGGATGCACGCGACAGTGCCGACTGGAACAACCTGATGGGCTACACGCTGCGCAAGTCCGCCAACCCGGACCTGGCGGTCTCCGAGCGCCACTACGACGCGGCACTGCGCATCGACCCCCACCATCGCAACGCCCTCGAATACTCCGGCGAGCTCTATCTGATGAAGGGCGATCTCGCCAAGGCCCAGGCCCGCCTCACCGCCCTGGCAAGCGAGTGCAAGGCCGGCTGCACGCAACTCAGCGAGCTGAAGGACGCCATCGCGCGCTACCAGCAGAACGGCAACAACTACGTGGCCAAGGGCTGGTAGGCGAGTACAGGCCTTTGGCCTGCCGGGGCGGCAGTTTTTCGCGCTTGAAACGGCTGTTGCAAACGACTTCAGCCGGAGCGCGATAACGCACGCGCGCTGCGGGCTGCAGGCCGCTAGTCTGGCGGCACTGCAGTACCCCAAGCTCCCGAACACCATGGACAGCGCCAGCAAGGCTCCCACGCCCGGATTGCGTCAGAAACTCATCATCGCCGCCAGTGCCGCCGCCCTGCTGCTGGCCGCCCTCGGCCTGTCGACGCTGCATGAGCGCACGGCCAGCGAGGTGCAAGCGCGCAAGAACGCGACCGCCCTCGCCTTCGAGAAGACCCCCGAGCAATGGCTGGCCCACCCGCGCGAGGCCTCGGAATTCGAGCGTGCGCTGCAGGCCAAGAACGTCACGGCCGTCGGCGTCAGCGGCGGCCTGGTGCTCTACACCGACCGCGCCGGCCAGCAGTTCAGCACCCGCCTCATCGACTGCGGCCTGGGCTGCAGGAACGAGATCGGCTCGCGCCTGGGTGAATTCAGCGTGGCCCAGGGCTTTGCGCTGACCGACATCGACGTCGACGCCCGTACCGGCGGCCAGCGCCTGTTCGAGTCGCTGGAACGCGCAGGCCATGTGCTGGCCCCCATCCTGCTGATGCTGCTGGTGGCCGCGCCCCTGGTCTATCTGCAGATGCGCGGGTCGCTGGGCCAGCGCACCCGCCTGGCCGAAAAGCCCAGGACCCGCTTCGATGACGTCATCGGCGCCGAGGAGGCCAAGAAGGCCCTGCGCCGCGTGGCCGCCTTCATGAAGGATCCGAAGCAGTACGCGGCCGTCGGCGCCAAGGCGCCGCGCGGCGTGCTGCTCGACGGTCCGCCCGGCACCGGCAAGACCCTGCTGGCCAAGGCCCTGGCCGGCGAATGCGGCGCCAGCTTCATCAGCGTGGACGGCTCCTACTTCAGCTCCATGTTCTACGGCGCCGGCATCGGCAAGGTGAAGGAGCTGTTCAAGAAGGCCCGCGAGTCGGCGCCCTGCATCGTCTTCATCGACGAGATCGACGGCATCGGTCGGCGCAGCAGCGGCGCCGAGGCGCACGGCGGCGGCGAGCAGGAACAGAACCGCATCATCAACCGCCTGCTGGTGGAGATGGACGGCTTCTCTTCGCTGGAGAACGTCGTCATCGTCGGCGCCACCAACCATGTCGACAACATCGACGCGGCCATGCGCCGCCCCGGCCGCTTCGACCTCATCGTGCGCACCACCATGCCGACGGTGCCCGAGCGCGAGCAGCTCTTCGGCCTCTATCTTGGCCAGATCCAGGCGGCCGCCGGCATGGACCTCGCCGCCATCGCCCGCACGGCGGCCGCCATGTCGCCGGCCGACATCGCCAACTGCGTCAACCGCGCAGCGGCCTACGCAGCCGAGGCCGGCGAAGCCCTGGTGAGCCAGGAGAGGGTCTTCCAGTCGCTGGAGACTCACCAGCTCGGCGGCGAGGTGAGCAACGCCAGGAACGTCATCACGCCCGAGACCCTGCGCCGCATCGCCTTCCACGAGTCCGGTCATGCCCTGGTCGCCCATGTGCTGGAGGCCGGTAGCGTCGAGCGCGTCAGCATCGAGCCGCGCGGTCCGGCCCTGGGCGTGACCTATGTGACGCGCACCCACGAGGAGCCGCTGTACGGCGAGCGCGAACTGCGCAGCCGCCTGGCCATGATGCTGGCCGGCCGCGAGGCCGAGCTGATCGCCTTCGGCAACGCCTCCTCCGGCGCGGCCGACGACCTGAAGCGCGCGTCTGAGCTCGCCACCAACATGGTGGGCTCGCTGGGCTTCGGCAAGACCTTCGGCCTGCTCAGCATGGCCGGCGTGCCCAAGGAGCTCATCGGCCCCGACGTGCAGAAGTCGGTGCTGGACGAAGCCCGCGCCCTGCTGGAGAGCGCCCAGGCCGAATGCCGCCGCGTGCTGGAGGACCAGCGCGACCGCCTGGATGCGCTGACCGAACTGCTGCTTGGCCAGGAAACCGTCAGCGGCGCGCCGTTGAAACGGGTGCTGGCCGGCGAACCGGTCTAAGCCGCCGCCAATACCGATCGCGAGGCCGCCGCCCGCCGGGCCGGTGTCAGGCGGCGCTCGCGCTGCTGCCGCCTCTCGGGTGTGAAGCGCCAGTTCGCCAGCGCGGCCGCGATGTCGGGCACCCGGTGCACGTCCACCTCCACCAGCACGGCCCGGGGCAGGAACTCGATCACCCGCGCGCCACGCGCGACTGCGACGGCGCCCGCCTTGCGCACCCCCTCATGGTCGACGGCGTTGTTGAAGAAGACATAACGCTCCGTCGTTGTTGACATGGGCCACCCGGTTCAAAACTGAAGAAAAGGCACGGCAAACCGCGTGCCCGCCTCTTTGCCGCCGACACCTAGCGCCTCGGCGGCCACCGCTTCAGGACCTGGCGGCTCTTCCAGAAGCCGGCCCAGGGGTCCGACCTCTGCAGCGACAGCTGGTCACGCGCCGTCTTCACCGTCCACTGCGCGCCGCCCTTCAACTCAGCCAGCTGTTCCCAGGCCACCGGCATGGAGACCCCCAGGCCCGGCCGGGCGCGGGCCGAAAAGGCCGCCACCGTCGTCTGGCCGTGGCCATTGCGCAGATAGTCGATGAAGATCTTGCCGACGCGGTTGCTCGCGCCGCTCTTGGCGACGAAGCGCTGCGGGAGGGTTCGCGCCATATGCGCCACGACAGCATGGGCGAACGCCTTGGCCTCGGCGTCATCGACCTTGGGTTTCAGCGGCACCACCACATGCAGGCCCTTGCCGCCGCTGGTCTTGAGCCAGGCGCGCAGGCCCAGCTCCTCCAGCATGGTGCGGGTCAGCACCGCGGCCTCGCGCACAAGCGCCCAGCTGACGCCCTCCCCAGGATCGAGGTCGAAGACGATGCGATCGGGCTGGGCGATGCGGGCGGTGGTGGAGTTCCAGGTGTGGAACTCGACGACATTCATCTGCGCCGCCGACACCAGGCCCTCGACGCTGTCCACCACCAGCAGCGGTTCATGCCCGGGCCACAGCGCGGCATCGAGCTGGCGCAGGCCCGGCACGTCCGTCTCGGCATGCTTCTGGAAGAAAAGCTGTCCCGCGATGCCGCGCGGCGCACGCACCAGCGACACGGGCCGCTCGCGCAGATGCGGCAGCAGCCAGTCGGCCACGCTCTCGTAATAGCGCACCAGGTCGAGCTTGGTCAGGCCCGAGCTGTCGTCGATCACGCGTTCGGGGTGGGACACCTTGAAGGCGGATGCCTGGCGGCTGACAGCGGGCATGGCTTCCTCGCGAACGATGAGCCGCGCCGGCTTGTCCTCGCGCAGGCCGCGAAAGCTCGCATGGCGGATATGGCCGTCGGGCGTCCATTCGCCGAAGGCGACCTCGACGACGAGTTGCGGCTTGACCCAGCGCTCGCGACCCCGCGAACGCCCGCCGCGCCGGCTGGGCGGCGCTGCCTCGGGCGCCACGGCCGGGCGCTTCGTTTCCAGCTTCACCAGCACGCGGTGCAGCTCGCGCCCCTGCGCTGACGACCAGCCCGTGCCGACCGCGCCGGCGTGCCGCAGCCGGCCCTGCGCGTCGTGATAGCCGAGCAGCAGCGCGCCGACTTCGCTCGGCGAGTTGCTGCGGTCGGTGAAGCCGAGGACGACGAACTCCTGGCGACGCTGGCATTTCAGCTTCAGCCAGCTGTCGCTGCGCCGGTTCACATAGGGCGAATCGGCCCGCTTCAGCATGACGCCTTCCAGGCCGAGGCGGCAGGCGGCGTCCAGCACCTCGGCCGGCGGCGCCGGGAAGGCCTGGCTGAAGCGGATACGCGGCCCCTCATGGCCCTTCAGCAATTGCTGCAACGCGGCCCGGCGGCTTTGCAGCGGCACCGCGCGCAGGTCGCGGTCGCCCAGGAAGGGCAGGTCGAAGAGGTAGAAGACGATGTCCTCGTTGCCCGCGCCGTCCATGGCGTCCTGCAGGCGGCTGAAGTCGGGCAGGCCGGCCTCGTTGAGCACCACGATCTCGCCATCCAGCCAGGCCTTGGCGATGCCGAGCTGCTCGACCTCGGCGGCCAGATGCTTGAGCCTGGCCGTCCAGTCGTTGCCGTTGCGCGTGATGAGGCGAGCCTTGCCGGCCAACAGCCGCACCAGCATGCGATAGCCATCGAACTTGTTCTCGACGATCCAGTTCCCGCCCGGAGGCACGGCTGCAGCCAGCGTCGCCAGCTGCGGCTCCAGCGCCTTGGGCAGGGTCGCCTTGACGGCCTTGGCGAGATCGGGAGCGGCGGGCGCCTCGCACCGCTCGCACCCCTCGCGCTCCTCGGCCAATCCCAACGGCGTCTCGACCACGCTGTCCGGCAGGGCCGTCACGACGTCGACCTCGCGGGTCGGCCGCGCCCACGCGTCGCCCTTCTTCTTCAGCAGCAGCCAGGCCTCCTGGCGGTCACCAGGCTTGGCGATGCGCACCAGCTCCCACAGGCCGGCCAGCTTCTCGCCATGCAGCTGGAAGACCAGCTTGCCCTGGGCCAGGCCTTCGTGCGGGTCGCCAACGGGCGCCCATTCACCGCGGTCCCAGATGATGACGCGGCCCGCGCCGTAGTGGCCCTTGGGGATCTCGCCTTCGAACTGGTTGTAGCTGACCGGATGGTCCTCCACCCGCACCGCCATGTGCTTGACGGCCGGGTCACAGCTGGGGCCCTTGGGCACGGCCCAGCTCAGCATGACGCCGTCGAGCTCGAGGCGGAAGTCGTAGTGCAGCCGCGAGGCCCAGTGCTTCTGCACGACGAAGGCCAGGGCCTTGGCCTTCTTGGGCCCGACGCGACCTTCGGGCTCGGCCGTAGCGCTGAAGTCGCGCTTGGTGTTGTAGCGCGCCAGCGTCACTTCGGGCTCGGCGGGCCGGGCTCGGGCCATGGGCTAGCTAGCGCGTGCCTTCCTTCAGGTAGTGCTCGACCTCGTCGGCATGGTCGCCGACAAGCAGCACCGTCTCGCGCAACCGTTCGATGGACACGCCGAACTTCGCCGCCCAGTCGCGCAGCTCATCGTCCTCGTTCACATGGATGCGCCGGCGGTCCTGGCCGCCCGCCTTCGTCTTGTCGTCTGCCATAGGAATTCTCCAATCAACGATTCAGCGGTGGGCCCGTGCGCGCTTGGGCGCGGGCTCGCTCTCGGTTCGTTTGGCCACGGCCTTCTTGCGGGCCGGCAGCGGCGTGACCTTGGCGGAAGTCCTGGTGCTGGTCTTGGCCGCAGGCTTCTTGCCCAGGCTGGCGCGCAGGGCGTCCATCAGGTCGATGACCTGGCCACCGCCGACCGATCCATGCTCCTCGCGCGAGGAGGTGACGATCTTCTTGCCCTTGACCTTTTCCTCGATGGCCGTCAGCACCCTCTCCTTCTCCTCGTCGTGGAACTGCTCGGGGTCAAAACTGTCCGCGGCGATCTGCTCGACCAGTTGCAGGGCGAGTTGCAATTCGGGCTTGGAGACCGTGGTCTTGGGGATGTCCAGGGCGGCCAGCGACCTGACTTCAGCCGAATAGCGCAGCTGCTGCAGGATCAGGCCGTCCTCGTTGGCCCTCACCTGGGCCACGTACTGCTTGGCCTTCCACGGCCACTTGGCCAGCGCGCAGCGGCCGGACTGGCGCAGCGCCTCGGCCAGCAGGGCATAGGGCTTGTCGCCGCGCTTGTCGGGCGCGAGCAGATAGCTCTTGTCGTAGTAGAGCGGGTCGATGGACGCCAGCGGCACGAAGCTGACGATCTGGATGACGTGGCTGCTGCCCTCTTCCAGCTGCTTGAGCTCGTCGGGCGTGAAAAGGACGAACTGGTTGTCCTCGATCTCGTAGCCCTTGACCATGTCCTTGCGCTCGACGACCTTGCGGGTGCGCTCGTTGACGTACTGCTGCTTGAGCCGCGAGCCGTCCCGGTCCAGCAGGTTGAAGCGGATGTCGGCGCCGCTCTCGGTCGCCGAGAACAGGCGCACGGGCACGTTGACGAGGCCGAAGCTCAGGGTCAGCGAGGCAATGGAGCGGGTCGAGGTGGCCATGGGATCTCCTGTCGTCTGCGCGAGGCTGGCCCACCGGCAAGCGCGGGCCCTCAAAGCCATGGCAAGGCTCATGCCCAGGACCGGGCACGCCGTTTGCCAGCGTCTGCACTCATGGCTTCATGCCGTCCCTTCACCCCAAGACACCACCCGCGAAAGCTCCGGCCATGATGTCCCTGCCCCACAACCCCTCCAGCCTGTCGACGATGCGCGATCTGCAACGGCCGGTCGCCCGCGCACCGCAGCGCCCCTGTCTCTTCATCGACAAGGACGGCACGCTGGTCGAGAACGTGCCGGGAGGTCACGTCGATCCCCTGCTGCTGCGCTTCCTGCCCGGCGCTGGCGAGGCGCTGGCCCGGCTGCAGTCGGCGGGCCTGGCCCTGGTGATCGTGACCAACCAGAGCGGCCTGGCCCGCGGCCGCTTCACGCGCGCCGAGTTCGCCAGGCTGCAGCAGGTTCTGCTGCAACGCCTGCAGGAAGAGTTCGGCGTGCACATCGACGGCGTCGAGGTCTGCCCCCACGGCCCGGACAGCGAAGGCCGGCCGGCCTGCCTGTGCCGCAAGCCGGCACCGGGCATGCTGATCCGCGCCGCCCACCGCCACGGTCTGGATCTCAAGCGCTCCTGGATGGTGGGCGACACCCTGGACGACGTCGAGGCCGGCCACCGGGCCGGGGCCGGCGGCCTGCTGCTGGACACTGGCGGCGAGACTGCCTGGCGCCGCTCGCCGCTGCGCGAGCCCGATGCCCGCTTCTTCGACTGGCCGGCCCTGGCCACCTACCTCGAGAAGCTGGCCGGTGGCCTGGTGCGCGCCCAGGCTGACTGGCTGCCGCGACCGCACGGCGGCTACGCGTCGGCACAACCGGTCGGCTGACCGCATCGGCAGGCGAAAAAAGGCCGCCGGGCCCTGAAGCCCGGCGGCACGACTGGAACGCCGCTGGCGATCAGGGCTTGCGGTTGTCGCGAGCGTCCTTGACGGCCTCACGCAGGTCGCCCACTGCCTTCTGGGCCTTGCCTTCGACCTGGGTCGCGGCACCCTTGACCTGCTGCTCGGTGCTGCCAATGGCCTCGCCCAGCTTGCGCTGCGCCTTGCCGGCGACGTCCTTGACGCTGCCCTTGATCTGGTCGCTGTTCATGATGTGCTCCTTTACGCCAACCCCTGGCGAACTGCCTGGGGAATGGCCATCAGACTAAGCGTTAGAGACAGACCCCGGCGCCAGCCTCGGCCGGGTCTGGCGGTGGGTCTGGTCCTACGCCCAGGCCGCGTCCGCTCTTCCTACGCGCGGGCCGGGCCCCGTCTGCTGTTTCATCCCCGCCTGTGCGGCCATGCTTTGCCTACCCCTTCACTCACAGGAGAACACCATGGGCAAATACCTCCTCGCCTGGCTGCTCGGCGTGCCGGGCATCGTGCTGCTGCTGGTCTATCTGTTCTTCCACTGACGCACGGCCGCAGGGCCCGGCATGCCGGGCCCTGTCCTGCGGCGGCTGTCGGGCACCCGTCTTGCCTGATGCAGGCATGAAGACCCCCTTCTCCCTCCTGTTGTTGCCCCTGGCCGTCGCCGCCTGCGGCGAGACCACGCGGCTGCCTCCCAATGCCGACGTCGGCCTGCGCCCCACCCTGGTCGAGCCGGTGCAGACGCTGGTGCCGACGGCCCACGTCGCCAGCACCCGTCCCTGGACGGCCGGCGAGACGCCGACCGCTGCCGCCGGTCTGCGGGCCCTGGCCTTCGCCAGCGGCCTGGAGCACCCGCGCTGGCTGCTGGTGCTGCCCAACGGCGACGTGCTCGTCGCCGAGACGAATGCGCCGCCGCGGCCCGAAGAGGGCCAGGGCCTCAAGGGCTGGGTCATGAAGAAGCTGATGGCCGAGGCTGGCTCGGCCACGCCCAGCGCCAACCGCATCACGCTGCTGCGCGACGCCGATGGCGACGGCCGCGCCGAAGTCCGCACGGTCTTCCTGCACGACCTGAATTCCCCCTTCGGCATGGCGCTGGTGGGCGACCGCTTCTATGTGGCCAACACCGACGCCGTCTGGGAATACGCCTACACGCCCGGCCAGACCCAACTGGCCGGCCCGGGCCGCAAGCTGGCCGACCTGCCCGCCGGCACGCGCAACCACCACTGGACCAAGAGCCTCATCGCCAGCCCCGACGGCAGCAAGCTCTACGCCACCGTGGGCTCCAACAGCAATGCGGCCGAGAACGGCATCGACGCCGAGCAGGGCCGGGCGGCCATCTGGGAAATCGATCGCGCGACCGGCAGCAAGCGCCTCTTCGCCACCGGCCTGCGCAACCCCAACGGCATGGCCTGGAAGGCCGCGTCGGGCGGCGCGCCGGTGCTGTGGACGGTGGCCAACGAGCGCGACGAACTGGGCAGCGACCTGGTACCCGACTACCTGACCTCGGTGAAGGACGGTGGTTTCTACGGCTGGCCCTACAGCTGGTACGGCAGCCATGTCGACACGCGCGTGCAGCCGCAGCGGCCCGACCTCGTCGCCAGCGCCCTGGTGCCCGACTACGCGCTGGGCGCCCACGTCGCCGCGCTGGGCCTGACGGCGGCGGGCTCCAGCCCCTTGCAGCGGATGCTCCCGGGCGGCGCCGCGGACGGCGTCTTCATCGGCATGCACGGCTCGTGGAACCGCCAGCCCTTCTCGGGCTACAAGGTGGTCTATGTGCCCTTCGCCGGAGGCCGCCCCCAGGGCCTGCCCATCGATGTGCTGACGGGCTTTCTGGACGACAACGGCGAGGCCCGGGGCCGCCCCGTCGGGGTCGCCATCGATGCACGCGGCGCGCTGCTGGTGGCCGATGACGTCGGCAACACGGTGTGGCGGGTGGCACCGCGCTGACGCCAGCTCAGGCCACGCGCCGGCGCCGGTCCACGGCCTCGATCTTCAGCATCTGCCGGTACTTGGTGACGGTGCGGCGCGCCACCACCAGGCCCTGCTGGGCCAGCTGCCGCGTGATCTCGGCGTCCGACAGCGGCGTGTCCGGGCTCTCGGCCTCGATGATGTCCTTGATGAGGCCGCGGATGGCCGTGCCCGAGCAGGCGCTGCCGTTGGCGCTGATCATGGCGCGGCTGAAGAAGTACTTCAGCTCCAGCACGCCGACCGGCGTGGCCATGTATTTGTTGTTGGTCACCCGCGAGACGGTGCTCTCGTGGATGCCCACTTCCTCGGCGATCTCCTTCAGGCCCAGCGGCTTCATGGCCATGGCGCCGTAGTCGAGGAAGTTGTGCTGGCGCCTGACGATGGCCTCGGCCACGTCCAGGATGGTGGAGAAGCGCTGCTCGACGTTGCGCAGCGTCCAGCGCGCCTCCTGCAGATGGGCGCCGAGTTCGGCATTGGCCCCCGTGCGGTGGCGCTGGAAGAGATTGGCATAGACCTGGTTGAGCCTGACCTTGGGCACGATGGCCGGGTTGAGCTGCACGGTCCAGCGGTCGCGCACCTTCCTGACGATGACGTCGGGCACGACATAGGCCACCTGCGAGGAGCCGAAGCGCCAGCCCGGCCGCGGATCCAGGCGACGGATGCGGTCGCAGACGGCCTCGATGCGCGCCGGCGACTCGCCAAGCTGCCTGGCCAGGGTCGCCACGTCACGCGCGGCCAGCGCCGGCAGGTGGCCGGTGACGATGGCCTGGGCCAGCTGGCGCGTCTCGACGCAGGCGATGCCCGGCAGCTGCAGCAGCAGGCATTCGCCGACGTCACGCGCCGCCACACCCGCCGGGTCCAGCGACTGCACCAGCTTCAGCGCAATCTGCAGCTCCTGCAGTTCGGGTGCGGGGTCCAGCCCGACGACGACACCGACCAGCTCCTGCAGCGGTGTGCGCAGATAGCCGTCGTCGTCCAGCGACTCGACGATGGTGCGCGCCAGCGTGAGGTCGCGCTCGGACAGCGGCAGCACGTTCAGCTGTCCGTGCAGATGTGTCGTCAGCGAGGTCTCGACGGCCATCATGTCCAGGGCGCTGAGCTCGCCGTCCTCGGCCCGGCGCGGCCCCGTGCCGTCGGCGGTCCAGAGATCGCGGTCGCTGCCCTCCTCGTTGACGGCGGTGACGTCCACGTCGGCCGGAACGGCGGACAGATCGGCCCCGGCTTCGGCCACGCCGGCGTCGGCATCGTCCATCAGGCTGGACAGGCTCGACAGCTCGGGCGCGCCGGCCGCTGTACCCGCGTCGGCCAGCGGCAGGGCGGCCTCCTCGCCTTCGCTGCCGTCACCGTCCTCGGCCTCGAGGAAGGGATTGCGACCCAGCGTGTCCCGCAGCATGGCCGCAAAGTCCAGCGACGACATCTGCAGCAGGCGCACGGCATGCTGCAGTCGGGGCGACAGGGTCTGGGTTTGCCGGTGGTCGGCACGGAGGTCCAGAGACGGCACGAGGCTTCCTCTTGCGGGGTCGGGGCATGCCGCGTCCTTGCGAGAAGACGCGGCCCAGGCCCTGGAGTACGCAACCTCCATGCCGGCCACCGCCGTTTTGTCGCATCCCGACACAAGACCGCTTTCTTCCTTGCGTGCCAAGGGTTTGCGCCACCGGTTCCGCATCGTGGGGCCGCGAGCGGGCCGGGCGACTTGCAGGTTTTACCGATCCCTCCGCGGCCCAGCGGCAATTTCGGTAATCCCTGCCGTCGCCGGCGGGGTTGCCAGGCGCTGCCGGGACATGGCTTGCCCGGGCGCCGGGCACGCCGTTTGCCCGGAACGCGCTGGCAAATTCCATGGCCGGGGCCGGGTCATGGCGCTATGGTTGCGTCCTCGCGATCGGCCCCGCCCTGCGCACCCTGAAAACGCCATGCCGGTCACCATCCGCTCCCGCCTGCTGTTGCTCGTGCTGTCGGTCCTCCTCCCTGGCATGCTGGGCGTCGCCTGGCTCATCGCCAGCACCTACGAGGCCGAACGGGACGCCCACGAACGCAATCTGCGTGACACCGCGCGGGCCCTGTCCATGCTGGTCGACGGCGAGCTGACGCGCCGCGCCGCGATCGCCCATGTGCTGGCCCAGTCGCCGGCGCTGGACAGTCCGCAGTTCCTCAATCCCGAAACCCGCCTGGGCTTTGAGCGCCTGGCGCGGCGCGCCCTGCAAGGCCTGGACGGCTGGGTCGAACTCCGTGCGCCCGGCCGCCTGCTGCTGAGCACCCGCCTGCCCGAAGGCGGCAGCGCCGAAGGGCCCGGCCCGGCCACCTTGAGCGCCACCCCGGTCATGCTGCCTCTGCAGCCCGCCACGGCCGTCCCGCCCGGCGGGCCCGAGGACCTGCACGCCGCCTGGGTGGAGCCGGTGATGCGCAATGGCAAGCTGCTCTACAACCTCGTCATCACCGTGCGCCCTTCCGAACTGCAGCGCCTCGTGCAGGCCCAGGCACCGCACCCGGGCTGGATAGGCACGGTCATGGACAGCAGCGGTCGTCTCGTGGCGCGCCTGCCCGGCGGCGCGTCCTTTGTCGGCCGCACGGGCAGCGCCGATCTGCGCGAGCGCATGGCGGCGGAACGCGAGGGCGCCTTCCAGTCGGTCTCGCTCGACGGCGTCGCCACCGCCGGCTACTTCAGCACCTCGCCGCTGGGCTGGAGCTATGTCAGCGCCATGCCGCGCGACGAGTACGCCGGCCGCATGCCCCAGGCCGTGCAACGCGTGGCAGTGGGTGCCCTGGTGCTGCTGGCACTGGCCATGGCCGGTGCCATCTGGGTGTCACGGCGCATCGAACGGCCGGTCCGCTCCCTCAAGAGCCTCGCCGAAGACCTGCAGACGGGCCGACCCGTGAAAGCGGAGCCCACCGGCATGGCAGAGGCCGATGACGTGGCCAGCGCCCTGGTCTCCGCCGGCCACAGCATGGCCAGTGCCCGCGCCGACCTGGAGCGCAGCGTCGCCGAGGCCGTGGAGCGGACCCGGCAGGCCGAGCAGCGCGGCGCGCAGAGCCAGCGCGTCGTCGCCCTCGGCCGGCTCACCGGCGGCGTGGCCCATGAGTTCAACAACCTGCTGGGCGTCATCAGCAACAGCATGCACCTGATGCAGCGCCATCCCAGCGCCGCCGATCTGCAGGGGCCCTTGAGCGCCACGCAGCGCTCGGTCGACAAGGGCAGCCAGCTGACCCAGCATCTGCTGCGCTTCGCCGGCAAGCGGCCGGTGCGGGTGCAGACCCTTTCGATGGCCCGCTACCTGCCCGAGGTGCAGGAGTTGATGCGCAGCGTGCTCGGCCGGCGCATCGAGATCCATGTGCAGGTGGCCGCCGATGTCCGGCCGGTGCGCGTGGATGTCAACGAGCTCGACCTCGCCCTCGTCAACCTGGCCCTGAACGCCCATGACGCCATGCCCGCCGGCGGCGAGCTCAGGCTCAGGGCCTGCAACGCCGAAGCCGCCGACAAGGAGGATCTCGCCCCGGGCGACTACGTGCTGCTGACGATCGGCGACGACGGCATGGGTCTGGACCCGTCCCTGGTCGAGCATGCCTTCGAACCCTTTTTCACGACCAAGGGCGTGGGCCAGGGCAGTGGCCTGGGCCTGAGCCAGGTCCATGGCTTCGCGACGCAGGCCGGCGGCACCGCCCGCCTCGCCAGCACGCCGGGCCTGGGCACGACAGTCTCCCTGCTGCTGCCGGTGGCGGCAGGTGCGCAGGAGGCGCAGACGCCCGGCGCCGGCGACGTGGCCCAGCAGAGCATTGCCGGCAGCGCGGTGCTGCTGGTCGAGGACGACGAGTCGCTGGGCGACGTGACCGCCGCCTTGCTGATGGCCCACGGCGCCCGCGTGCTGCGCGCGGGCCATGTGGATGCAGCCCTGCGCCTGCTGGACGGCGGTGCCGAGGCCGACGTGGTGCTCAGCGACGTCGTCATGCCCGGCGCCATGGACGGCGTCGCACTGGCACGCCGCCTGCGCGAGCAGCGCCCGCGCCTGCCGGTGGTGCTGATCACCGGCTTCAACAACACCGCCGTCGGCGAGGGTGAGTTCATCACGCTGCGCAAGCCCTGTGCGCCGGCCGAACTGCTGGCCACGCTGCAGGCGGTCGTCACGGCGGCCCGCGTCTCCCATCCGCCCTTCGCCGGTCACAAGCGCTGACGGCTCGGGCACGCGAAATGCCCCATGCCGACCAGGACGCGTGGCGGCCGGGTTCGCCGCGCGCCTTCATCGAACCGCGAAAGGACATGCCATGAGCAACGACGACATCATCGACACGCTGAACGATCTCATCGAGACCTCCAAGGACGGCGAGTACGGCTTCCACGCCTCGGCCGAATACCTGAAGGATCCCGCCATCAAGCAGTCCTTCGAGCGCCGTGCCGAAGAATGCCGCCAGGCTGCCGCCGATCTGCAATCCCTGGTCGTGCGCCTGGGTGGCAAGGCCGAGGACAGCGGTACGGCGGCCGGTGCCATGCACCGCGGCTGGGTGGCCGTGAAGGGTACGCTGGCCGGCTATACCGACAAGGCCATCCTGGAAGAGACCGAGCGCGGTGAAGACAGTGCGCTGAAGGCCTATCGCGAAGCCCTCGACCAGGCCCTGCCGCCCGACATCCGCCTGGTGGTGGAGCGCCAGTTCGAGGGCGTGAAGCGCAACCACCTGCAGGTGCGCACCCTGCGCGACCAGGCCCGCGCCGCCGCGCTCTGAGCGTGGCTGCACGGCCCCGGCTTCGGCCGGGGCTGGGCAGGCAGAAGCCGCAGGCCTTGCCGGTGCGACCTACTGCAAGCCCTTCTTCAAGGACGCCGCCTCGGTTTCCTTGCCGGAAGGTGTCTGGGCGTCCAGGCCGCGGTCGGGCGACTCGGCCACCTGGGCCATGCTGCCGGGGCGCTCGATCAGTTCCTCGATGATGAAGTGGCCGTAGTGCTGGGCGCGCTCGGCGCCACAGCCCTGCGCCGCCCGGGCGACGCGGGTCGCCTGGGCGTCGTTGGCCACCTGGACGATCAGCCAGTGATAGCCCTTTTCGGCCAGGGCCCGGTGGGCGAGCACGAGGTTCATCTCCTGGCCCACCGACGCGATGGGGCTGGCATGGGCGACATCCTCGTCGATCTGCCTGAGCATCTCGCGGTCGCTGTAGTGACGCACCGCGCCGTCGCGCAGGCCCAGCTCGGCCATGGCATGTCCGGCGCGCGCGGCCTGGCCGGCCTCGGGGAACGAGATGACGACGTGGCCGACCGGCTTGAAGACACCGAAGCTGCGCGGTGCATCGCTGTGGGGGTTTGGCATGGGCTGACCTTGTTGGGCTGGGAAACGTCCACAGGCAAGGGCGGTGCCCGAGGGGCGGGTACGTGGATTGCCATGTCATCTGGCACATGACCTCCGGAGCCCGCATGCCTACCCCAGCCCGCCGACCCGTTCTCTATGTCGAGGACCATCCGGTCAATGCGTTGCTGATGGCCGCCATCCTCGAACGACGCCCCGAGCTCGAGCTCCTCATCGCCACGACGGGCGAAGAGGCCCTGTGCATGGCTGCCGGCCTGCACCCCGCGCTGCTGCTGCTCGATCTGGGCCTGCCCGACTGCCACGGCAGCCGCCTGCTCGGCCTGCTGCGTGCGCTGCCCGGCTGCGAGTCGGTGCCGGCCGTGGCCGTGACCGCGGACGTCAACTTTCCCGTCGAGGACTGGGGCTTTTGCGAGCTCTGGTCCAAGCCGCTGAATGTCGACGAAGTCCTGGCCCGCCTGGACGAGCGCGTGGGCACCCTTCCCGCCCCGCCGCCGCAGTTGCCCGAGCTGCGCCTGCGCCAGATGCCGGCAGTGCTGGCACCCGTCTGGCGCTGAGGCAAGCGCCCGGGCTCAGGCCCTGGCGCTCTCCACGATGCGGTGCACCAGGTGCAGCTTGCGCACCGCCGGCGCCGACAGCACGAAGGGATAGAAGTCCGCCACGCCCATGCTGCGCGACAGCTCGTTGAGCACGCCCGTCAATTCCATCCAGCTGTTGATGAGAGGCAGGAAGTCGTCTGCATCGGCCAGCAGCCCGGCCGCGAAGCGCTCATAGCTCAGCTCCACCCGCTCGCCGTCCAGGCCGAAGCTGCGCGCCGTGTCCAGCGTGTCGACGAGGTGCAGATAGTGGGCCCAGGTCTCGGCCCAATCCTCCCAGGGATGGGCACTGGCATAGGCGCTGACGAAGCGCTGCCCCCAATCGGCCGGCGCACCCTGGGCGTAGTGGTTGGCGAGCGCCTGTGCGTAGTCCTGGCGCTCGTCGCCGAACAGCTCGCGAAACGGCTGCAGCCAGGGACCGGGCTCGACGAGGCGCTGCCAGTAGTGATGGCCCGTCTCGTGGCGCAGATGGCCCAGCAGCGTGCGATAGGGCTCACCCAGCTCATGACGCCGCGCCTCGCGGCGGGCGTCGTCGGCTTCGGAGGCATCCAGCGTGATGACACCGTCGACGTGGCCGGTGATGACGGGTGGTCCTTCGGGCGGTGCCAGCAGCAGATCGAAGGCCAGACCGTGAGCGTCTTCGGCCTTGGAGGCGACCGGCAGCTTCAACCCGATCAGCGACGACACCAGGCGGCGCTTGGCCGCTTCAATGCGGCACCACCACAACCCCGCGCCGGGCACCGACAGGTCGGGCAGGGTGCGCGTCAGCCGGCAGCAGCGGCACAGCGTGAAGCCGGCCTCCGTCTCGGCGGCATCGAGCAGCCAGTTGCAGGCAGCAGCGCTGCCGAGATTGGCGCACCGTGCATAGCGCGGCGCGCGGCGCACCGGCACGCCGGCTTCGCGCCAGCTGCCGCCCCGCACGGGCTCGAGGGCCAGCAGCGCGCCGCGTGCGGCGGCATAGCCCAGCGGCCGCCGGCAGGCCAGGCAGGCGCTGTTGCCGAAGAACACCGGCCGCCCACAGGCGCAGCTGAAGGCGCGCGGCGTGGTCGGTGGCGGCAGGGCGCGAAGCGTGGCAGCGACTGGCAGCATCAAGCCAGGGCGATGTGGCGCGGGAGCGCCTGCTCTGCCGCGGCCAGTTGCATCAGCAGCTGCTCGAAGCGACGCTGCACGCCGGCCCAGTCGGCCCGGGTGGCCGCCAGTCGCGCCTCCATGCGCAGCAGGCCGTCCGGCGCGCTGGCATCGAGGGCACGCGTGGCGGCATCGAGAAAGGCGTCTGCCACGTCCAGGCCCTCGCAGGGCTGGGCCAGGCAGCCGCTGATGCCATCGCGCACATGCTGGGCGGCGGCGCCGGTGTCGAAGGCCGCCACCGCCAGGCCGCTGGCCAGGGCCTCCAGCGTCACATTGCCGAAGGTCTCGGTCTGGCTGGGGACGAGGAAGATGTCGGCGCTGGCGTAATGGCGGGCCAGCGCGACGCCGGTCTGCATGCCGACGAAGCGCGCCGTCGGGTGGGCCTGCTCCAGACGCGCGCGCAACGGCCCGTCGCCGACGACCACCATGCGCAGACCCGGGCGGCGCGCGCTGAGGCGCTCGAAGGTCTGCAGGGCCAGGCCGACATTCTTCTCCGGCACCAGGCGGCCAACGTAGAGCATGACGCGATGGTCGTTGCCGACGCGCCAGTCGCGGCGCAGCCTGGCGTCACGGCGCTCCGGCGAGAAGCGCCTGGCGTCCACGCCCCGGTCCAGCACCTGCAGGCGATCAAAGCCATGGGCCGCCAGCTCGCGCCGCAGCTCCGCGGTGGAAACGAAGTTGAGATCGGCCATGCCGTGCAGGCGCTTCAGATAGCCCAGCACGACCGGCCTCAACCAGCCCAGGCCATGGTGGTCGCAGAAGGCATGGAAATTGGTACGGAACTCGGCGCTGCAGGCAATGCCCTCGGAACGCGCGGCGCGCAGCGCGGCCCAGCCCAGCGGCCCCGGCGTGGTCACGTGCACCAGCTCGGGCGGACTGCCCAGCTCATGCCACAGCGCGCGCAGCGCGGCCGGCGCGGCCCAGCCATAGCGCAGCCCGGGGTGCGTCGGGAGGGGCCCGCCGCCGCAGCGCCATTCCGACTCGTCGCGGCGCGCCGCCTCGCCCGGCTGGCGCGGGCGGATCAGCTGCACTGCGTGCCCGGCCTCGCGCAGTTGCCGCAGCGCCCGCTCCGACGTCAGGGACACGCCGTTGATCTCGGGCGGAAAGGTTTCGGTCACATAGGCGATACGCACGACGCTTCACTCCGGCGGGTTACAGCCCCGTCCCGTAGGCAAATGGGATGCCCGCGCCGCTCGCGAGCGCAGCAGGGCCATCAGCTGGCGCTCGGCGGCGCTCAGGCCGGCCCGGGCGCCAGGCCTCGTCCAGGCCTGGCTGCGCAAGGCGGCACGGCCGGTTTCGTCGCCGAGGGATTCGCCCAGGGCCAGCACGCGCGGGTGGATGTAGGCCTTGCGGCAAACCGCCGGCGTGTTGCCCAGGCGCAGGGCCACGCGGGCCAGCACCTGCTGCGGTCGGCAGGGCTCGGCCCCCTCGGCACAGGCCTGCAGCGTCAACTGCAGGGCCAACACGCTGCCGTGCCAGGTGCGGAAGTCCTTGGCCGTCACGCGCAGGCCGGCGGCTTCGGCCAGCCAGGCATTGACGTCGGCCGAATCCAGCGCATGGCTCTCGCCCTGCTCGTCGACATAACGGAACAGTTCCTGGCCCGGCAGTTCGCGGCAGCGGCGCACGATGCGGGCGACGCGGCGGTCGCGCACGCTGACCGAATGGCGCACGCCGCTCTTGCCGACGAAGGACAGCTGGATCGCGTCGCCCTGGACGCCGGCATGGCGGTTGCGCAGCGTCGACAGCCCGTAGGAGCCGTTCTCGCGCGCATAGCTGCCGTTGCCGATGCGCAGCCAGGTAGTGTCCAGCAGGCGCACCAGCGTGGCCAGCACGCGCTCGCGCGTGGGCGCTCCCGGACCGGCCAGCGCACGCTGCACCCGCCGGCGCAGCCGCGGCAGCACGGCGCCGAAGCGCAGCAGGCCGTCGAACTTGGTCTGGCCGCGCCCGGCCATCCAGCCGGCGTGATAGCGGTACTGCTTGCGCCCGCGCGCGTCGCGCCCGGTGGCCTGCAGATGGCTGTCGGCATGCGGACTGATCCAGACCCTCTGCCAGGCCGGCGGGATGGCCAGCTGGCGGATGCGGGCCAGGGTGTCGGCGTCGCGAACCAGGCGCCCTTGCGCGTCACGGTAGCGAAAGCCGCCGGGGATCGCCTCGCGAGCGATGCCAGGGCCAGCATCGTTGAGCCAGCGCAGGCCGGCGCTGCGGGCCGCGCGGAGTTCGGGGCGGGTGGGCATGCCGGCCCCCGGCAGGCGGCGTGCCAGGCATGCCGATTGCCATGGCGGCGCCATGCATCTGAATCACGCCGAGCCCGAGCGGCAGGTCCAGCAAGCGCCTGCTGGCGCGGGCCACCATCTGCTGGATGTGTCGATGTTCTGGGCCCCGACAGGTGGCGTGCGGCGCGTGCTGACGGCCAAGCACGACAGGCTGCGCTCGCTGGGCTGGCGCCACACCATCATCGCTCCCGGCGCCGAAGGCCCGGGCCTGCTGGACTGCGGCGGCCTGCCGCTGCCGCGCAGCGGTGGCTATCGCATGGTGATGGGCCGAAGCCGCGCGCTGCGGCAGATGGAATTCGTCGCGCCCGACCTCATCGAGTCGGCCGACCCCTATGTGCTGGCGTGGGCTTCACTGACCGCTGCCGAACGCCTGCAGGTGCCCACCGTGGCCTTCTGCCACAGCAACCTGCCCGCGCTGATGGCGCGCCTGGCCGCCGGCCCCGGCCACCCGCGGCTGGGTCGCACCGCGCAACGCTGGGCCCGCCGCTACCTTGTCGGGCTCTATCGGCATTTCGATCTCGTCATGGCGCCCAGCACCGGCATGGCTGAGCGCCTGCAGGCCTGGGGCGTGCCCCGCGTGACCGTCCAGCCCCTGGGCGTGGACTGCTCGGTCTTCACGCCCTGCGCCCGGGATGCAGCCTGGCGGGCCCAGTTCTGCCGCGACCAGGGTCTGGCGCCGGACACGCGGTTGCTCGTCTACACCGGCCGCTTCGCGCTGGAGAAAAACCTGCAGCTGCTGGCCGATGCCGTCGGCCTGCTGGGCCGTGGCCATGCGCTGCTGGCCGTCGGCGACGGCCCGGCGCCGCCGGTGGGCGAGCAGGTGCGCGTACTGCCCGCCGAGCCCGACTGCCAGCAGCTGGCGCGCATGGTGGCGAGCTGCGATGCCTATGTGCACGCCGGCGACCAGGAAACTTTCGGGCTGGGCGTCCTCGAGGCCATGGCCTGCGGCACGCCGGTCGTCGCCGCGAGCGCCGGTGCCCTGGGCGAGCTGGCCCGTGACGCCGGCCTGCTGGTGGACCGCCCGCGCGCCGGCTCCTGGGCCGAGGCCATGGATGCCAGCCTGAGCGGCAACAACGCCATCCAGCGCCGCGCGGCCCTGGCTCGCGCCCAGGCCCAGGACTGGCCGCGCGTGCTGGCCCAGATGACGCGACGCTATGCGGCCCTGCTTGGCCGCAGCGCCGTCGCGGCGCCCGAGCCGGCGCGCGCACCGGTTTTGCCGCCGCTGGCCACCGGCCGCCTGGCACGCCAACCAACGCTGAGGCCCGGATGCGGCGCCGCGCCTAGCTGAGGGCGACCAGCTCTTCGACGTCCGCCAGCCAGGGCTGCAGCAGGGCTTCGGCGGCAATCGCCAGTTCAGCCCAGGGCATGGCTGCCACGTCGGCCTCGGCGAGCAACTCGTCCAGGCTGACGAAGTGCAGCTGGACCAGCCCCTCCAGCAGGGCCACGAGGGCGCGCTGCTGCGGGTCGGCGGTGCGGCTGCCCAGGGCCGCCAGGTCGCGCAGCGAGTCCACCGATTCCATCGCCTGGCCCAGGGCCGGCCACGCTTCGGCACGCGACGCCGACAGCGCCGGATGCAGCAACTCTTCCTGCAACCGGCACAACAGCTCGATCCCGGAGCGCAGTTTCTGCAACGCCAGGCCTGGCCGGTAACGCGCGCCGTGGCGGCAGTTGTCGAACTGCTCGTTCAGCGCTTGCTGGAAGTCGGCCAACCGGGTCAGCAGCGGCAGCCTGGCCGCCGAGGCCTGGGCCATCAGCGGGAATTGCGCGAGCTCAGCAGATGCCATATCGCAAACACCAGCGTACCGACCGCTGCGGCGGCGACGGCCGTGCGCACCGGCTGCTCGCGCACTTGGCCCAGGGTGCGGTCGCAAGCCTGTGAGACGCGCGAGCGAACATCGCGCAGCCTCGGCACGACCGCGTCGGCGGCGTCGTGGATCAGATCGGCGTGACCCATGGTCAGTCCTTCGTCTTGATGATCGGGACTGGACCCGGGCAATCGACGCGCCCGCGGGCGCCGCTCAGTCCTGGCGGGACGTCGTGTGGTCCGTCGACGGGCTGCCTTCGGCGGCATATTCCTTCAGACGGTTGTAGAGCGTCTTCAGGCTGATGCCCAGCACCGCGGCCGTGCGTTCCTTGTGGTGGTTGAAATGGCGCAACGTCGCCAGCATCAACGCGCGCTCGGCCTGGGCCAGGCTGGAGCCGACGGGCAGGGTGACGAAGGGCACGTCGGCGTCGCTGCCCTGGCTCTCGGCCGACCGCGGCACGGGCAGCGGGGCACTGGCCGGTGGTGCGGCCGGCAGCTCCGGCGGCGCGAGGCTTCCCCAGGACGAAGCGGCCCCGGCTTCTGGACTGCCGGGCAGCCAGGTCTCGTCGATGATCTCGCCCTGGGCCATCACATAGGCGCGCTGCACCACATTGCGCAGCTCGCGGACATTGCCCGGCCAGGGATAGCCCACCAGCGTGGCCAGGGCCTCGGGCGAGAAGCGCCTCACCGTGCCCTCCTGCTCGCTGATGGCGGCCAGGAAGTGGTTGGCCAGCAGCGGGATGTCGGCGACGCGGTCGCGCAGCGGCGGCAGCGCGATGGGGAAGATGTTGAGGCGGTAGAGCAGGTCTTCGCGCAGCTTGCCGGAGGCCACCGCCTGGTAGGGCAGGCGGTTGGTGGCGGCGACGATGCGCACATCGGTCTCCAGCGCCGTCGTGCTGCCCACGCGCATGAAGCGCCCGGTCTCCAGCACGCGCAGCAGCTTGACCTGCAGCTCCAATGGCATCTCGGTGATCTCGTCCAGGAACAGCGTGCCGCCGCTGGCACGCTCGAAGAAGCCCTGGTGCTGGCGCTCGGCGCCGGTGAAGCTGCCCTTCTCGTGGCCGAAGATCTCGCTTTCGATGAGATTGGGGCTGATGGCGCCGCAGTTGACGGCCAGGAAGGGCTGCTTGCGGCGGCGGCTGAGGTCGTGCACGGTCTGCGCGACGACCTCCTTGCCGGTGCCGGATTCGCCGGTGATGAAGACCGACACGCTGGTGCCCGCCACCCGCGAGATCTGCTCGTAGATGCGCTTCATCGGCGCACTGCGGCCCCAGAGGTGGCCGAAGTGGCCGGACTCGTCCAGGTTGGCCGTCAGGTCCTCGACCTCGGCCTGCAGGGCCGCGGGCTTCATGATCCGCGACAGCACGCCCTGCAACTGCTTGAGGTTGACGGGCTTGACGAGATAGTCGGCAGCCCCCAGGCGCAGCGCCTGCAGCGAAGTTTCCAGGCTGGCATGGCCGGTGCACAGCACGACCTCGGAATTGGCCACCAGCCTGGGATCAGCCAGCAGGTCCATGCCGTTGCCATCGGGCAGGCGCAGGTCCAGCAGCAGGATGTCGGGTTGCTGCAGGGAGATCTGCCGGCGGGCGTCGCGCAGGTTGTGGGCAACCGCCACCGTGAACTGCTCGCCCGCGATCAGCTCACGCAGCGACGCGGCCGAATCATGGTCGTCGTCCACTACCAGGGCATGCGGCATTGTTTCCTTCCAGCTTTGTTACGTGGACAGCGAGCTCTTGCGGGGATTCATTGTCGGCAGATTCGCTTCACCCGGTAAAGATTTCGGCCCAGCCGCGGCGCCGTCCGTCGCGGCAGGCATGCCGGCTGCTCCGTCCCCCAAACACCACGTTATGCAGTTTGCCCGGTCGGCGCTTGTAGGAGCGGGCCGCGACGCGTCGCCAGCATTGCGGCAAGTTCTACCGGGTCTGCCCGCGCCGCGGCCAGCGCGCAGGCCAGGCACACCGTTTGCCCTGGCACCGGCATGGATGCATCGACCAGGGCTTCATGACGCCATCTCGCAGTTCGCGCTGCGGCGGGTGGGTGCGCGCCCTCGCGACGATGCTGGCCGCGGCCGGCACGGTGGCCTGCGGCACGCTGCCGGAACAGAACCGGCAGATCCAGCCGGTGCCGCCCAGCCTGGTGGCACAGCGGGTCACGCTGCAGGGCAGCCACGGCCCGGTGCCCGAGGCCGTCGAGGCGCGTGACCTGGCCCGCGTGCGCGATGAGGGCAACGCCGCGCTGTTCGAGCGCCATCTCGGCGTGCTCGCCGCCAAGGGCGACACCCAGCTGCTGCGCGGCAACACCGCCCGGCTGCTGGTCGACGGGCCGGCCACGTTCACGGCGATGAAGGCCGCCATTGCTGCCGCCCGCCACCGCATCCTGGTGGAGTTCTACATCGTCGAGGACGAGGGCGTCGCGGCCGAGGTGGGCGAGCTGCTGCTGCGCAAGGCCGCCGAGGGCGTCAGCGTCGCGCTGATGTACGACAGCCTGGGCTCGGCAAGCACCGACAGCGCCTTCTTCGCGCGTCTGCGCCAGGGCGGCGTCGCGGTCTGCGCCTTCAATCCGCTGAACCCGCTGGAAAGGCCCGGCCACTGGGGCGTGCTGGAACGCAACCATCGCAAGATGCTGGCCGCCGACAGCGACGTGGCCTTCACCGGCGGCATCAACCTCAGCAATGTCTACGCCGAGGGCTCCTTCGGCAGTGCGCGCCGCCAGCGCCCGCCCGAGGACGCCGACAAGCGCGGCTGGCGCGACACCCAGATCGAGCTGCGCGGCCCCGTCGTGTCGGCCCTGGCGGCGGTGTTCCACGATTCCTGGGCGCAGCAGGGTTGCCAGGGCCAGCTGGCGGCCGAGCCGCCGCCGCGCTCGGCCGCACCCGGCCAGCGCGTGATCAAGCTGGTGGCCGGCAACCCCGACCAGGGCATCAACCCCAGCTACACGCATCTGCTGCACGCCATCGACGCCTCCCAGCGCAGCGTGCAGCTGACCATGGCCTATTTCGCACCCGGCTCCGAACTCATCCAGGCCCTGTGCGACGCGGCCCGGCGCGGCGTCGCCGTGAGCCTGGTGCTGCCGGGCCGCAGCGACGTGTCCCTGGTGCTGCACGCGGCGCGCTCGCGCTACACCCAGCTGCTGGAGGCCGGCGTGCAGGTCTACGAGATGGGCGGGGTCGTCATGCACGCCAAGACGGCGGTCGTGGACGGCGTCTATTCCAGCGTCGGCTCCAGCAACCTGGACTGGCGCAGCATCGTCGGCAACCACGAGATGGACGTCATCGTGCTGGGCGACGACTTCGGCCAGCAGATGCAGTCCCTGTTCGCGCGCGACCTCACCGTGTCGCAGCGCATCGATCCCGCCCAGTGGGCCCAACGCGGCCTCGGCCAGCGCCTGCTGCAGGGTTTTGCCCGCCTGGTGGAGCCGCTGCTGTGAGGCAGGCGCGCCGTTTGCCGGGGGTTGGCGGGTTTATTCAGCAACTCGGAGTCTTGCAATGACGATTGACACCATGGGCACCTCCTCCATGGCCGGCGCTTCCGACATGGCCGCTGCCGGACGCCTCCTGGGCAACCTGCGCCTGGATCACGCGCGCCGTCCCGGCGGCAGCAGCACGGGCCGCCTGATGCGGCGCAGCCGCACCCGCACGGCGGGTATCCGCTTTGAATGGGTGACGCGCACGACCGGGCCGGTGCTGCGCGTGGTCGCAACCTGGACCGACCGGCATGGCCAGCCTCACCACACCTCGTTCTCGGTGCAGTGCAACGGCCTGGAAGGTGCGCTGGATCGTGCCATCGCGGCACGCTGCTCCTGCGGTGCGCCGCCGCCGGACCGGGAAGATCTGCTGCAGCGCCTGCGCGAGGAATTCGCCACCGCGCCGCTGGCCGCGGAATACATGGCCGGCATGGCGCCGGGCCGGACCCTGCTGACCGCTCAGGGCAGTTTGGCGAGCATGGCGGCCTCGGTGGCCTCGTCCCAGGCCAACGGGTAGAGGCAGCGGGCCTGGGTCAGCAGCTCGGGCCGGCCGCCCCACAGCGTGATCTGCTCGCGCACCGTCGCGAAATCGATGCTCATCAGCACGGCCGGCGCGTTCACGCGCGGGTTGTGCCGGGCCGTCGTGTAGGGCAGCAGGCCCAGGTAGCGGCGGTAGAAGGCCACGTGCCGCGGGTTGACCTCGATGATGAGGCGCTCGCAGCGGGCGCGGCGATGGGCATGCAGATAGCCGAGATGAAAGACCTGGGCCAGCACGCGCTTGGCGTTGTGGGAATGGCGATCGACGGCCAGGCTGCCGAACTCGCAGAGCTTGACGCCGGCGGAGCGCCACTCGGCCAGCTCCGGCCCGAACAGCGTGTCGGCATGCAGGCCACCCACGCCGTCGAAGCGCACCGACAGGGTGCCGACGATCTGCTCGCCATTGCGGGCCGTGCAGACGATGTCGCCGTCCTCGTTGCGGCTGCTGTAGCGCTCCTTGGACATCGACAGGCCGCGATCCCCGTAGCGCCGCTCGACCAGGTCGTAGGCGTCCCCGTCCAGCGAACCGAAATCGCTGTCCAGCTCCAGCGGCGGGCCGCCGTTGGGGTTCAGCGGCGTGCGGCGGCTTTCTTCGAAGGTAGGGATCATCAACAGCATCCTTGACGCCCAACGCGCCGAGCGGGCGAGTCTAGGGATTGAATTGCCCGATTTCATCGAAGCTCACAGACCGATACATCTAAATGAGTGGATTTTTCGGGTTTACCCCGTCGCCGGGACATGCGACAAGGCCAGGTTTGGCCTGTGTTGGGCGCCCATTTCCAGCGGAGCGCCCAAGAGAGCGCCCAAGAAAAAGGCCACGCAATGCGTGGCCTCGGGGTGGAAAAACCGCGATCAGGACGCGTACTTGCCCACCAGGCGGTTCATGTTGGTCAGCGACAGGCGGTGCATCTCGATCAGGGCGATGAGGCCGTTGCGATGCAGCTGCAGCACCTTGTCGTCGGGCAGTTCGGCGTACTTCTTCTCGTCCAGGGCCATGAAGCCCTCGACGTCGAGCTTCTCGTCGTTGGTCAGCGTGGCCTCGAAGCGCATGTCCTGCAGCAGGTCCAGCTCGACCAGCAGGTCGCAGATCAGGCGGGTGCGCTCGGCTTCCTGCTCGAAGTTCTCCAGGAAGGCCTTGGCGTTCATCAGGAACTCGGTCGGCTGGCCATCCTTGAACAGGGCTTCGCCGGTGGTCTCGTTGAAGGCCGCCCACTTCGTGTCGTAGCAGACCGCCATGTTGTTGGAGCTCTCGTCCAGGCGGGCCATCACGAAGGGGTAGCGGCGCACATAGGCGGGCACGTAGTTGCCCGTCCACTTGTCGCCCTCGACGAACAGGTTGGAGCCGGACTTCAGGCCCAGCACGGCCAGCGGCGCCACGGCCTGCTTGCCATCGGGGCTGGGCTGGCCGGCGCGCACGAAGACGATCGGGTATTCCTTGCAGGCGTCGCCAAATTCGACGGCAGCCAGGAAGACCGAGTTCTGGTCGGCCACGCGGGACACGACCGACTGGTTGGTGTCCAGCTTCAGGTTCTTGTGGACATCACGATCCAGCGGCAGCAGTTCGCCGTACATCGGGGGGTTGCTCATGTTTCTCTCTCTCCAGTTTCATCGGCCAGACGACTGACCAGCACTTTGTCCACACGCTTTCCATCGAGGTCCACGACCTCGAATCTCCACGCGTCCCACTCCACGACATCGGTCGTGCGCGGCAAGCGCCCCAGCAGCAGCATGATCATGCCGGCCAGGGTGTTGTAGCGCCCACGGTCCTCTTCGGGCAGTTCCTTCAGCCCCAGGCGGTCCTTCAGCTCGGGCACGGGGATCAGGCCGTCGATCAGCCAGCTCCCGTCCTCACGCTGCACCGCCCAGGCGTCGCCATCGCTGGGGGCATTGAATTCCCCGGCAATGGCTTCCAGCACGTCGCGCACGGCGATCACGCCCTGCACCTCGCCGTACTCATCGACGACGAAGACCAGCGGCGCGTCCGAGACGCGGAAATGTTCCAGCAGCTCCATGCCCGACAGCGTCTCGGGCACGAACAGCGGCGCCTCCAGGCCCGCCGCCAGGTCCAGCGGCTGGCCTTCCAGCATGCGTGCCAGCAGCGTCGGCGCATTGGCCACGCCCAGCACGTCGCCCAGGCCGCCGCGGCAGACCGGGTAGCGGCTGAAGCCATGCTCGCGCAGCACGGCCAGCACTTCGGCCGGCGTGGCCTCGGCATCCAGCCAGGCGATCTCGGCGCGCGGGATCATCATCGAGCCGATCTGGCGCTCGTCCAGGCGGAACACATTGCGCACCATCTGGTGCTCGTGCTCCTCGATGACGCCGGCGTCCAGGCCCTCTTCCAGGCTGGCGGCGATCTCCTCTTCCGTCACGCCGCGCTGGCCCTTGTTGCGCAGGCCCAGCAGGCCCAGCGTCGCCTCGGTCATGAAGCTCAAGGACTTCACCAGCGGCCGCGCGGCGACGGAGATGAAGTTCATCGACGGCGCGACCAGGCGGGCCACCGTCTCGGGGTAGATCTGCCCGATGCGCTTGGGCACCAGCTCGCCGAAGACGATGGTCAGCAGCGTGATGATGACGACGACCAGGGCCGTGGCGGCGATGTCGGTCGCATGCGGGTTCAGGTGGAAGGTCTCGGTCAGCCAGCGCGACAGCGGGCCGGAGAAGGCGGCATCGCCGACGATGCCGTTCAGCACGCCGATGCCGGTGATGCCGATCTGCACCGTCGACAGGAATCTGGTGGGGTTGTCGTGCAGGTCCATCGCGGCCTGCGCACCGCCCTCGCCGCTCTCCACCATCACCTGCAACCGGGCCTTGCGGCTGGCGGTCAAGGCCATCTCCGACATGGCAAACAAGCCGTTGATCAGGATCAGAAAGAGAACGAGAGCGGTATCCATCGAAGGCGCCGGACACGGGAAAACCCTTGGTGGCGCGCGGTCAAAAACGAAGCCCGGGAGACTATCAGAAGGCCATGACCAAACCCAGCGTGCGATCCCTCGCTTTGGGGCCGGGACAATCACGGGCATGAACTACCTGATCGGCGACCTGCAAGGCTGCTGCGATGCGCTGGAGCAGTTGCTGCAACGTCTGGACTTCTCCCCGTCGCGCGACCGTCTCTGGCTGCTGGGCGACCTCGTCAACCGCGGCCCATCGTCGCTGACGACGCTGCGCCGCCTGGTTGGCCTGGGCGCCACCGCCACCTGCCTGCTCGGCAACCACGACCTGCACCTGCTGGCCGCCCATCACGGCGTGCGCCGCCCGCACCGGGGCGACACGCTGGACGACATCCTGGCCGCGCCCGACCGCGAGGCGCTGATGGATTGGCTGCGCCACCAGCGCATGGCCGTCTACGAGGCCGGCTGGCTGATGGTGCATGCCGGCGTCGTGCCGCAATGGAGCCGCGACGACACCCTGGCCCTGGCCGCCGACGTCGAAGCCGTGCTGCGCGGCCCCGCCCTGCCCGACTTCCTGCACGCCATGTACGGCAACGAGCCGGCGCGCTGGGATCCCGACCTCGAAGGCACCGCACGGCTGCGCTTCACGGTGAATGCGCTGACGCGGCTGCGCTTCTGCACGGCCAACGGCGAGATGGATTTCAAGACCAAGGACGGCGCCGGCGCCGCACCCGACGGCTTCATGCCCTGGTTCGACGTGCCCGGCCGCAAGACCGCCGACACGCCCATCGCCTTCGGCCACTGGTCGACGCTGGGCCTGCTGGACCGCCCGAGGCTGCTGGGGCTGGACACCGGCTGTGTCTGGGGCGGGCAGCTGACGGCCGCACGCGTGGACGGCGCGGCGCGCGAGATCATCCAGGTGCCGTGCGAGCAGGCGCAGAAGCCGGGCGCGTGAGCGGCTCACCGTAGAATGCCGCTCCCCCTGAGGACGCGTGGGAGAGTGGTTTAATCCAACGGTCTTGAAAACCGTTGGACTTTCATTGGAAGCATGGCCGAGCGGTTTAAGGCACTGGTCTTGAAAACCAGCGACGGGGTGACCCGTCCGTGAGTTCGAATCTCACTGCTTCCGCCAATGAAAACAAGCACTTGCGCGCAGCCGACCGACCGGCAAAGCAACGACATACAGCGACCACGAGCCCCGTCCACAGGGGCTTTAGTTTTCTTGGGCAAGAGCCCCGGCGCAAGCACTCCGTAAGCACCCCGATGACGGCGCGCCAACGAGACCCAATCAATTCAGAACGGGCGACACGTGGGCCGCCGGGTGCCGTTCACTAGAGCTTCCCAGCGTCGTACATCTCGGCGAATCGCGCCCTTGCGCGCATGTAGCCATTGGCACAGTCCACGGTCCATGCACCGCCTCGCGCTTCGTCGCACGCGGGCGGCTTTTGGTAGAAGCGTGTCCAGGCCAGTTCGCGGCGTTCGGCTTCGGCGTCCGCTTGCTGCTTTCGCTGCTCGCGCGCTTGCTGTTGGTCTGTGGCTTGCTGTCGCTTCACAGCGTCGGCCTGCGCCTTCGCTTCCCGTTCGGCCTCGCGCGACTGCTTCAGTTGCTGCGCCTCGCGCTCAAGGCGAGCGCTCAACTCCTGGGCAGCTTGCTTTGCCATCCAGAGCGATCCGCCCCACATCGCCAAGTTCGCGGCGGTCGTTCCCAGGAACACGCCGACTGCGATGTGTAGCCAAAGGCCGACTTTGGGTTTCAGGTGATCTTCGAGCATGAAAAGGACCGGTTTTCGTTCGACTGTGTGTGTTGCCGTGCAGTTAGCTTCCGGCGCGGGAGGATAGCTAGAGTGTTGATTGGATGCGCCCGCGTGTCGTCGACAGAGCAAGAGACGACCTTGCAGCGGAACGCCTTGCGCCGGGCAGAGGTTCGCCGGCTGGTGGAGGAGAAGCGTAGCTCGTTGGCTGTGCGGCCCGCGCTGGAAGCCTTGCTCGATGGCCTAGCGCCTGGCGATGTGGTGGTTGTCTACAAGGTTGATCGGTTCGCGCGCTCCCTTGCCGATCTGCTGCGCATCCTCGACCGCATCGAGGGGGCCGGCGCGAGTTTCCGCAGCTTGACTGAACCAATCGACACGGCGTCACCCGCTGGCCGAATGATGATGCACCTCCTCGGCGCGTTTGCTGAGTTCGAGCGCTCCATGATCCGCGAGCGCAGCATGGCTGGGCAGCTTGCCGCTGTTGCACGCGGCGCCCGCATTGGCAGGCCACGGGGTTTGGCGCCTGCGGAGGAGGCGCGTGTTCATCGGAAGTGGCAGACCGGCAAATACACGATGACTGAGCTGGCGTCATCCCATGGGGTGCACCTGTCGTCTATCAAGCGTGTAATTCTTCGGCGGGAAAGGCCCGATTCCCCGGCTGTGGCCCGGCGGGAATGGCAGCAATAGCCGTTGTCCGCTTTGCAGCGAGGCCCTACCGACTCGCAGAGGCGCCCGCCGCTTTCCACATCAACTTAATGACTGTCAAATCCGGCATGCTGGAGAAATAATGTTTACCGGACAAGGCTTTAACGTCTGTCAGGTGGGCTTGGTTAAACAGCAGCCGCCAGAGTTAAGCGGCACAAGCTGCTGGATAAACTAATAGTTAGGTCGCACAAGTGGCAGACACCCAGATCAGCCTTCACATTGATCTCGCCGGCCTCGCGGGTCGGATGCAACGCGTGCTCAAGGCAACGACAAATCTGGTTGCCATCGGATTGAACGCTGCGCCGGGGATCACTACAGACTCCTTTTCGATTCCCGACACACCGATTCAGCATCAGTTCGACTCCAACAATCCATGGTCGCAGGTAGAGGCCGCCACGGCATGGCGCTCCTGGATTCTTCGTAATGGTTTTCGCGATGCCGCGGAAGCAGTGGGCGGAACTTTGGAGGAGGTTCAATCAGTACTCTCCTTCTGGCACCTCGCCGAACGGCAGATGGCGCTCGGTGGCCTTCAGGGCGAAGACTGGAACACCTACGTAGTTCAACGGGGTCAGCAGTTTCATCGTCGAACTTTTCCGCAGCGGCTGGAGTTCCTGGAGAAGAACTACTCTTTCGCGTTCGATCCGAACCTTCTTGATCAGATCAACACCATCAACATCGCGCGGAACTGCCTAGCTCATCGTGGCGGCGTTGTGACCGAACTAGATCTCAACAGCGACGGACGCCTTGAGATCCGATGGAGCGCGTTGGTCGCATTGGCAATGACTGGAGACACGGAGGTTGAGATTCATCCGCCTCATTTCGTGGAAGCGGGCACGAAGATCGGCATTTCCACCCGCCCCAAATGCAAGACATTCAGGGCTGGACAGCAACTCGACTTCACTGCGCTTGAGTTCGCGCAGATGTGCTGGACCTTCTTCCTGTTTGCGCAGAGCTCTGCCGAGCGGCTTGAGGAGTACGGCAGGCAACGCGGCATGCAGATTGAGAAGCGTGCGACCTAACCCTTCGCTCGAGCGGACATCCACCGGCTTGGCATTTGGCCCGCGCACCGGCCAGTGCCATCATCCGCTGCGCGGGCCAAGCACCAATCTGGCGGATTCCGCTCAGCTAAAACGTTAGGCCTCACAGCTACCTATGGCGCAGTCCCAGCCGGAACTCACAGACGACCTCGCGGTGGTCGATT